>JBATYB010000493.1:0-5268 GCA_049673825.1 Methylocella sp.
TGCCTCCGAGCGCCATGCCGAAGGTGTTCCAGGGAAATCCGGTCAGGATATGCCCGCGCAGCCATTCCGCGAGGCTCAGTCCCGCGGCCAGCGCAAAAATCCGTCCCGGGCCTGGCGTCCACATCAGCCGCGCCAGCATGAAGCCGAGACCCGGAAAGATCGCGAGCGCGGCGGGGAGCCCGACAACGCCCAGCGGCAAGGCCCAGGCGAATTTGTCCGCCTCGACAAGAAACGCCGCGCCAAGCCACCAAAGTCCCGCCAGGAAATATCCAAAGCCCCACCACCAGCCGGCGCCAAAGGCGCACCCGGCCGCGACCGGCAAGCCCAAACGAAACCGCCGCCCGGGCGGCATCTGGCGCGTCTCCGCGCAACCGTCGATGAGCCAGACGGCAACGGTCATCGGGATCGCGAGCGCGGGGAAAAAGTTGAAAGGCGCCATCGCGAGCGCGCCGACGGCGCCGGCGGCGAGCGCGATCAGGCGGCGCCGCCAGCCGGAGGCGAGAATGATCGAAGCGGCGAGCACCAGCATGGCGGCCTTTCTTGAACGCAATCTTGATTTCCATAGAGATTGCGCGAAGGACTTTCGCGCATTTCCCGTCCGTTGGACCAACCATGCGCGAAAGCGCCGTCCGGCGAAGGGTATTATCCGCCACCCTTCTCCGGAGGGTCGCCTTGTTTGGCACGCTCGCCCGGAGCGGGGGTTTCCGCGATTTGCCTAGGGAGCGGACGCGCGCCGGCCATCCGGATCTTGACCCGCTTGACTCGGCGCGGATCGGCGTCCACCACTTCGAACTCGATGCCGGCCTCGACAATGATTTCGCCACGCGCCGGAACATGCCCCGCGAGGGCTGTGACGAGCCCCCCCAAGGTATCGATCTCCTCGGCGTCGCTGATCGCGGTGAGAACGGCGTCGATCGCGCGGAACACCTCACTAAGACCGGCGCGCGCGTCGACGATGAAATTTCCGTCCGCGGCGGCTTCGATCTTCGGGCTTTCGCCGGAATCGTGCTCGTCCTCGATATCGCCGACAATCATTTCCACGATGTCCTCGATCGACGCCAGACCTTCGGTGCCGCCATATTCGTCGATGACGAGCGCCATGTGGGTTCGCGTGGCTTGCATTTTCACCAGGAGATCGAGGGCCGGCATGGACGCGGGAACGAACAGAACCGGGCGCAGAATATTGGCCTGCGACAAAGACATATCCAAGCCGCGGCGTGGCCAGCGGCAGCTTGCGGCAGCTTCGCCCCCCGGCTCCGCGGGCGGCGAACCGGCCGCGCGCTCTTTCCGATGCGGGGGAGTCGAGGCGGCGGCGAGATACGCGACAAAATCGCGGATATGCACCATGCCGCGCGGATCGTCGAGGGTTTCGCCGTGCACGGGCAGGCGCGAATGACCGGCGGTGCGAAAGACCTCCAGCACATCGGCGAGCGTGGTTTGAAGCGACGCGGCGACGATGTCGGCGCGGGGAACCATCACATCGCCGACTTGCACTTCATGCAAGGCGAGGACGTTTTTCAACAACGCGCGCTCTTGCGGGGAAATATCGTCCTCGATCGACGTATCCGCGAGAGCGTCCTCGATGTCGTCGCGAATCGACAGTCCGCCGAGGCCGAACAAAGCGCGCAACCGGTCGAACAGCCCTGGCTTCCCGCCGGAACCTGGTTTGCCTGCCTCGCCCGTGGGGTCATGTTCAGTCATGGGCGCGAGCTGCTTCCTCGATCAACAATTCCCGGAAGGGGTCGGCAATCCCGAGCCTGCCGAGAATCGCGCGTTCGAGCGCCTCCATCGTCGCGGCTTCGGCCGCTCCGATATGGTCGTGGCCGATCAGATGCAAAAAGCCATGCACCACAAGATGGGCGACGTGATCGCGCAACGGCCTTCCTGCTTCGGTGGCCTCCCGCGAGGCGGTCTCGAACGCGATGACGATATCGCCGAGGAGCGGCGCAAAAGCCGCATCGCCCTCGGCCGGAAAAGAAAGAACATTGGCCGGTTGATCGATTCCGCGCCATTTGCGGTTGAGGTCGCGGATGAAGCCGTCGTCGCAGAACAGGACGCTGATCTCGGCGTTCGCTGCCAGCGCGACGCCGGTTTCCCCGATCGCCGCGAGGATCGCGGCCTTGGCAAGTTGCGAAGGGGCCTCGAGGGACGCCCAACCGTCCGTTTCGATCGCAACGTCGATCACCGGATTCATGGCCGCCGTCCCTCGCCCTTGGCTGGCCGCGCCGCCGCCTCATAGGCGCCGACGATTCGGCGCACGAGATCGTGGCGGACGACGTCGCCCTCCCTGAAGACGACGTGGCCTATTCCCTCAAGCCCGGAGAGAAGCTCGATCGCCTCGCTGAGCCCGGACTTCTGGCCGGGCGGTAGATCGGTTTGCGACGGATCTCCCGTGACAATCATGTGCGATCCTTCGCCGAGACGCGTTAAAAACATTTTCATTTGCATCGAAGTCGCATTTTGCGCCTCGTCGAGCAGGACGCAGGCGTTGCTCAAGGTTCGTCCGCGCATGAACGCGAGGGGTGCGACCTCGATCATCCCAATTTGCATGCCGCGCTCGAGCATGCGGGCATCCATGAAATCGGCGAGCGCGTCGTAGATCGGCCGCAAATAAGGATCGACCTTGTCGCGCATGTCGCCGGGCAGGAAACCTAGCCTCTCGCCCGCTTCCAGCGCGGGCCGCGACAGGATCAGACGTTCGACCGCGCCTTGTTCCAGCAAAAGAACCGCGAAGCCGACGGCAAGCCAAGTCTTGCCGGTGCCGGCGGGCCCCTCGGCGAAAACCAGCTCGTGGCGCTTCATCGCGCGGAGGTAGAGGTCTTGCGCCATGTTGCGCGCGCGCACCGTGCCGCGCCGGCGGGTGCCGATTTGTTCGAAAACGGCGCGCCCGGCCTCGTCCTCCTTCGGGAACAGAGTGCCTTGCATGGCGCCTTCCTCGATCGCGCCATCGACATCGCCGAGCCCGACCGGCTGGCCAAGCTCCACCCGCGCATAGAGGTTTTCCAAAACCAGCCGCGCCCGTTCGCACGCCCCCGCCGGCCCCTTGATCGTCACGTGATTGCCGTTCGCATTGGCGATCACGCCGAGCCGGCGTTCGAGCTTCGCAAGGTTCTGGTCGTATAGTCCGAAGACGAGCGAGGCATGGCGATTGTCGTCGAAGGCCAAGGTTATCTCGGCGGCGGCGTCCTCGCCCGGAGTTCGCTTTAATTCTTGCCGCATGAACGGTGCCGAGCGATCCGGTGGTTTCAACGAGGCGCCTCGCGCGCGGCCCGGTCCGGCAAGAGCCGCCCGAAGAGCGAATGGGCGCCAGCGGAGACGATCTCGGCACGAACGATTTCGCCGACGCGATCGAGGCTCCCTTCAATCTGAACCGGCTGGAGATAGGGCGACTTGCCGGCGATTTGGCCCGCGTGCAGGCCCGGTTTTTCAATCAGCACGTCGAGCGTGCGCCCGGCCATTTTGCGATTGAATGTCCGCCGCTGCCGGTCGAGGAGGGTCTGAAGCCGCGCGAGCCGCTCCGACTTGACGGATTCGGGGATTTGACCTCGCGACTCGGCCGCGGGGGTGCCGGCGCGGGGCGAATATTTGAACGAAAAGGCGTTCGCGAACTCGATCTTTTCGACCAAATCCAAGGTCGCGGCGAAATCCTCTTCGTTTTCGCCAGGAAAGCCAACGATGAAATCGGAGGACAAGGCGATGTCCGGCCGCGCGCCGCGGATTTCCGCGATAAGAGCGATGTAGCCGGAGCGCGTGTGCCCGCGGTTCATCGCGGCGAGGATTTTGTCGGAACCGGATTGAACCGGCAGATGCAGGAAGGGCATTAAACGTGCTTGATCGCGATGCGCCTGGATGAGGCTCGCGTCCATGTCGCTTGGATGGCTCGTCGTGTAGCGGATGCGGGCGATGCCCGGCACTTCGGCAACGCGCGAGATCAGCGAGGCGAGCGAGGCGAAGGCGCCTTGCGGCGTTCGGCCATGATAGGCATTGACGTTTTGGCCGATCAGGCTCACCTCGCGGACGCCCGCGGCGGCCAGCATTTCGACTTCCGCGACGATGCCTTCGACCGGCCGCGAGGCTTCCGCGCCGCGCGTGTAGGGCACCACGCAGAACGTGCAGAATTTATCGCAACCTTCTTGCACGGTCACGAAAGCGCTGACGCCGCGCTTGCGAATTTGGCGCGGCGAAGGCCCGGCGAGGTGATCGAACTTGCTTTCTGCGGGAAAATCCGTGGCAAGGACCTCGCGGGAGGTTCCGGCGCGGCGCAAAAGCTCGGGCAAGCGGTGATAGCTTTGCGGTCCAACGACGATATCCACTGCTTTTTGGCGCCGGAATATTTCCTCCCCTTCGGCCTGCGCGACGCAGCCCGCGACAATGATCTTGGTCTCCCGTCCGGCCGAGGCGCGCGCGGCTTTAACCGCGCGCAGCTTGCCCAATTCGGAAAAAACCTTCTCGGCGGCGCGCTCCCTTATGTGGCAGGTATTCAAGACGACAAGGTCGGCTTCCTCCACAAGCGCGGTCCCGGCATAGCCTTCCGGCGCCAGAATATCGGCCATCCTTTGCGCGTCATAGACGTTCATCTGACAGCCGTAGGACTTCACGAACAGCCGGCGGGGCGGCGGGCTTTGTCCGGTTTCGCCGGAAACGCCTCGGGCGGCACGCGATCGATCGAAACCGGACATTGTCACCCAGGGTCCACGCGGCGCTAGCCTCTTACGTCTGCCACAATATTCGGCTTGGCCAAGACAAAGCACATTATAGCAAGTCGCGCCGCATAACGAGAGCCCCCGCCAGCCGGGTGCCGGCGGTGCGGTAATAAGCCTTACGCTCGCCCACCTGCTCGAAGCCGAAATTCGCATAAAGGGCGCGGGCGGCGGTATTTTCGACATCGACTTCGAGAAACAACCGGTTGACCCGGGTCGCGGCGAGTCCGGACAGATGCGGCGCCAGAAGACTGGAGGCGATCCCGCGCCGGCGCCATGGCGGCGCGACGGCGATCGTCAGGATTTCGGCCTCGCCGGCGGCGACGCGCGACAGGACAAAACCCGCCAGATGCTTTTCCTTGGCTTCGATCGCGCCGTCCGCGAACGTCCCGCACGCGACAAAAAGCTGTTCAAAATCGGCTTCCCGCCAGGCATAGGCGAAGCTCGTCGCGTGGATGGCGGCGCATTCCGCGCTCCGCTCGGCACCGATGGGGCGGATGCAAGGCGTGGGTTTGGACGGCCAACTGATCATTCCGGCTCACGGCGCCGCCGGTTGCGACTGCACCGC
>JBATYB010000494.1:0-5075 GCA_049673825.1 Methylocella sp.
CTCAAATTGATTTCAATCTCTCGAGTGATGTCTTCGAGGCTTCCAGCTTTGTCGTGAATATTGATCTCACGCATGATGCCGGCGTTGTTGATCAAAATGTTGAGCTCAGGAAATTGTTTGGTGACCTTTTCGTAAAGAGTGGCGATCGCTTTCGGATCGGAAACGTCGCTTTGAAAGGTGTGAATTTTTGGAAAGGCCGCTTTCGCACGGTCCATCTTAGCTTGATCGCGGCCCGTGATAAGAATCGTGTTACCAAGTGCCGTGAGTTGTTTGGTGAGTTCGTAACCGATGCCGCCGGCACCGCCGGTGATCAAAATCGTATTGCTCGTGAGTTTCATAATTAAATACCCCCCAAATTATGTGACCATAACGCTGGCATGCCTTTCGATCCAGCAATGGAAGAATTCAGGATGATGGAACCACCCTCTTTCATCAGCGGCAACGCTTTCTGCACCGAGAACAAAAGATCCTTCACATTGGCGTTAAAATGCAGGTCAAAACTTTCTTCGGTGACCTGGCCGATGGGTGCCAAATTGCCGAGGCCCGCATTGGCGAACAGAATATCGATATGGCCGTATTTTTCTTTTACGGTTGCATAGAGACGGTCGAGGTCTTTCATGTTAGCGACATCACCTTGAACACCGATAGCTTTGCTGCTGCCGATTTCCTTGAGCGCTATGTCGATTTGTTCCTGGCGGCGGCCGGTGATGACGGCATGCGCGCCTCCAGCAACAAAACGCTTGGCGGTGGCGAGGCCCATACCGTTGTTGCCGCCGGTGATAACGGCGACTTTGCCTTCGAGTACTTTTGTCATGGTTGTTCTCCCAAGGGGTATTGAACCAGTTGTTAGTTCAAAAATTCAAGATGTAGGCGTGCGAGTTCAGCCCGCCTCGTGTCTCACAAGCTTTGAATCCAACTCTTGAGGCGCTTGGTCTCCGTCGCCACAAGACCGGAGTCATGAAAGGCATGAGCCAGGATCGAAACGCCTTGCATGGCGGAAAGCAGGTGCACGGCAAGGCCGCTGGAGTCTTTCCCCTTCCCGAGTGCCCGAAACTGGCTCTCGATCCAGGCCAGGTGTTGAGCGAAGATCTCGGTCGCTCTGGTGGCGACCGAGCCGCCCGCCTTGTGGAGCTCGGAGCAAAACGTCCCGACCGCGCAGCCGCGCTGTGCCAAGAAATCCTTGTTCTCGAAGACGTCTTGAACGCAGGCGCAAAGCCGATCCTTGGGCGATCCAGCTTCGTCCCATCGCTGCCGCTGCGCGGACAGCTCCGCTAGCCTCAGCTCGACGATCGCCTCGCCCATCTCGTCCTTGGTCTTGAAGTAATAATAGACGTTGCCCAAAGGAACCTCGGCTTCGCGCGCGATGTCGGCAAGCGAGGTGGCGCCGAACCCGTTCTGGTACGCCAAGCCCACTGCCGCACTAACCAGCCGCGATCGTTTATCGATATGTGTCCTAGCCATGTTTGTGCATAAGTCAGTCAACTAACTTAATATGACGGGGATAGGCAAACTTGTCAAGCTGGTTTTTCCGCATTTGCCACCCCGGGAGCTTGCACAAGCAAGCCCATTGCCTTATATAGATTTCCGTTCATGCGTCTCATGACGGTTGTTTAATCGCAACGATCGCTCTATGGAGAGTGGGCCCCTCGGGACCCGCTCTTTTTTGTTGGCTTTTGGGCTCCTCTGAGGCGGAAGCGTGGTTCCGCGATATTTTGATGCCGGAGCGAACCGGCGATGGACCGGCAAAGTTTGGATCGCGACAGCAATGGCATGGAGACGGAGGCGCACGGCGCCCTCGATGAACCTCGCTTGATCGAGGAAACCGGGGTTGCCGCGCGTGTGGCGCATGTTGCGCAACCGGTTTTGCGCGGTCTCGGATACCGGCTGGTCCGGGTCAAGCTTTCGGCGCAAGCGGGAATGACGGTGCAGATCATGGCGGAACGTCCCGACGGGTCGATGAACCTCAACGATTGCGAAATCGTGAGCGCGGCTCTCTCGCCCATCCTCGATGTCGAGGAGCCGGTAAAAGGGGCCTATCGCCTCGAAATTTCCTCGCCGGGGATCGATCGTCCGCTTGTCCGCGTCTCGGATTTCCGTCGCGCTTTTGCGCAAGAAGCGCGGATCGAGATGACGACCGGCGTTAGCGGGCGCAAGCGGTTCCGCGGCTTCGTTGGCGTGGTCGAAGGCGAAGGCCGCAGCGCCGTGCTGACGCTCGATCGCAACGATGCGAAGCCAGGCGAAGCCATCAAAGCCGAGCTTTTGCTCCGCGACGTCGCCGAGGCAAGGCTGATTTTGAGCGAGGCGCTCATCCGCCAGTCCTTGCGGGCCGCGAAAGCGGCGCGGGGGCAACATGCCGGCATCGAAGATGAGGCTCGGAACGCGGCGCCAGGCGACGGTGCCGGGCCGAGGCGCGGACCTGGCCGCGGCGTGCGGTCAAGCTTCAAGCAAGCCAAATCGAACCAAGCCAAATTGCCGGCGCCGCGCCGGTCCGGCGCGGCTTCGCCCAAAACAGGAGACAAAGATGGCAGTCAGCGCCAATAGGCTCGAGCTCTTGCAGATCGCCGATGCCGTCGCGCGGGAAAAATCGATCGATCGGCAAATCGTTCTCGCCTCGATGGAGGACGCCATTCAGAAAGCCGCGCGGTCCCGCTACGGTCAGGAGACCGAGGTTCGCGCCGAAATCAATCCAAAGACCGGAGAGATCCGGTTTTCCCGCCTGCTCCTCGTCGTCGATCAGATCGAGAACGACGCCACGCAGATCACGGTCAACGAGGCGCGCAAGAAAAACCCGGCGGCGCAGGCCGGCGATTGGATCGCGGAAACCTTGCCGCCTTTCGATTTCGGGCGGATCGCCGCGCAATCGGCCAAGCAGGTGATCGTGCAAAAGGTCCGCGAGGCCGAGCGCGACCGGCAATATGAGGAGTACAAGGACCGGATCGGCGATATCGTCAACGGCATCGTCAAGCGGGTGGAATTTGGCAATGTGATCATCGATCTCGGACGCGGCGAGGCGACGATAAGGCGTGACGAAATGATCCCGCGCGAGGTTTTCCGGCCCGGCGATCGCGCCCGCGCCTATGTCTATGACGTTCGCCGCGAACAGCGTGGGCCGCAGATTTTTCTGTCGCGCACGCATCCGCAATTCATGGCCAAGCTGTTTCGCCAGGAGGTGCCCGAAATCTACGATAATGTCATCGAGGTAAAGGCGGTCGCGCGCGATCCGGGGTCGCGCGCCAAGATCGCGGTGATTTCGCGGGATACTTCGATCGATCCGGTCGGCGCCTGCGTCGGCATGCGCGGATCGCGGGTGCAGGCGGTCGTCAACGAATTGCAGGGCGAGAAGGTCGATATCATTCCGTGGTCGCCGGATGCCGCGACCTTCATCGTCAATGCGTTGCAGCCGGCCGAAGTTGTCAAGGTCGTGCTCGATGAGGATTCCGCGCGGATCGAGGTCGTCGTGCCCGACGACCAGCTCTCCCTGGCGATCGGGCGCCGCGGCCAAAACGTCCGGCTTGCGTCGCAGCTTACCGGCTGGGATATCGATATTTTGACGGAGGCGGAGGAATCGGAACGCCGGCAGAAGGAATTTGCCGAGCGCACGAACATCTTCATGACAGCGCTGAACGTCGACGAAGTTGTCGGCCAGTTGCTTGCATCGGAAGGGTTCCGGTCGGTCGAGGAATTGGCGTTCGTCGAGCCTTGCGAGGTTGCCGCGATTGAGGGTTTCGATCAGGACACAGCCGCCGAGATTCAGACCCGCGCGCATAATTATGTGGCCAAGGTCGAGGCGGGGCAGGACGCGCGGCGGCAACAACTTGGCGTTTCCGACGAACTCAAGGAAGTCGCCGGGGTCACGACGGCGATGCTCGTCAAATTTGGCGAAAACGAAATCAAGACCGTCGAGGACCTCGCCGGCTGCGCGACCGACGATCTCGTTGGCTGGAGCGAACGCAAGGACGGCGAGACAACCAAGCACGCCGGCGTTCTTGACGGGTTCGAAGTCTCGCGGGAGGAAGCGGAAGCCCTCATCATGACCGCGCGGGTCAAGGCGGGGTGGATCGACGCCGCGGCCGATCGCACGGCGGAGGACACCTTCGAAAACGAGACCGGCGAATAGGAGAAAATCATTTGGCTAGGCCCGCGGTCCTCGACGCGGAAGGTTCCCCCGAACGGACCTGCATCGTCACACGGGCGAAAGGTTTGCCCGAGGACATGATTCGTTTCGTTGTTGGGCCAGGGGCGATCGTCGTGCCTGACATCAGACGAAAATTGCCGGGACGCGGCGTTTGGGTGATGGCGCGGGCCGGCCACGTGGCGGAAGCCGTCAAACGGCAAGCTTTCTCCCGTGGTTTTAAGACAAAGGTCGCGGCTTCGGAGAGTTTGGCGGCCGAGGTCGAGGCACTTATGACGACGGACTGCTTGCAGGCTTTGTCGCTCGCCGGCAAGGCCGGTCAAGTCGTGAGCGGTTTCGCCAAGGTCGAGGAGACAATTGCCTCGGGCGCCGTCGCCGGTCTTGTTCATGCCTCGGATTGCGGCGCCGACGGGATGCGCAAACTCGGGCAAAGCCTGCGCCGGCGCTATGGCGATGAGCGGGCGAGGCCGCGCGTTGAACTTTTTCGATCCGGCCAATTGGATTTGGCATTGGGGCGGGCAAATGTGATACATGCCGCGTTGATCGAGGGACCGGCAAGCGCGGGATTTTTGGCGCGGTGCCGGAAGTTGACGTTTTATCGCTCCGGATCGCCTGGGGCGGAAAACCCGGACCGGCCTTGAGGCGGGGATCGAACGGGGAATCGAATAGCCTGCCGGCCTTCCGGCGTGCCGAAACCGAATGGGCGGGAACGCAAGACTGATGAATGACACCAAGAACCCCGGTGACACGCTGAGCGTCGCTCCGGCCAAAACGCTAACGTTGAAGCGTCCGGTCGAGGCGGGCATCGTGCGCCAGAGCTTTTCGCATGGACGCTCGAAAGCGGTGGTCGTCGAGAAGGTGAAGCGCCGCGCGATCGCGCCGGGCGAGACGCATGCGCCGCGCGAGGCGAATTTGCCGCCGCCGCCCGCCGCTGCCCCTGGAC
>JBATYB010000495.1:0-3216 GCA_049673825.1 Methylocella sp.
GCTATCAGCATCTCTACAACCACCACAGACCACACGGAGCACTTGGCGGAAAGACACCTTTCGCATACGCTCAAACCCAATCAGCCAGGAGACCGCCGCAGTCTCATATGTCCTGAGCCCGGACACCGCCTTGACTCTCAAAGGCTGGCGAGCGAATCCTCAAATGCAGCCGCCTGGAACGCTTCGGGCGGAGGTGGTTCATTTGGAGATAAGTTCATGATCGATATTGATCCCCAAAAGGCAGCTGTTTGGGTAGGACTTGGAAGAACCAGCCTCGATATGCTGCGCTCTGCTTGGAATCTTCTGCCAAAGGGCGAGACCAAAGACGAAATTGAACACAAACTCGTCGAGGCGGAAAAGGCTCTAAACGAGTCCAAGGCGAAGCTGGCGCGCGACCTTGGTTACAAGCTTTGCCAATGTACCTTCCCGCCACAGATCATGCTCTGGCAAAATTCAATAAATTCGCATGTTTGTCCCAATCCTGCTTGTAATCACCGAATCGAGCGGCCGAGGGCAGTACGAGTCGCCCGCGGCTGGAGCGGGGGAATATTAGGGCGCAGAGGTTCTTAGCGGTCAACGCACCGTGCGCTTCGCCTTCTTCGGCTCGACCCGCTTCGGTGCGCCGACCTTCGTTTCCGCATGCGGATTAGGCGGCATTATCTGCCATGCGCTCAATCTCCGACGTGGACCAAAAAGACAAGCTTCTCTTCATTCACATCGGCCATTTCTTGCATTGGTTTTCTGGGGCGCGAAGCTTCTTCTCAGAACAAGAAAACGTCATCATGGGAAAAATTATGGAAAAACTCTACAGCGGGAGGCAGGAGCTTGCGCCCCGAACTCGACTTTTGCCCGCCCCGGCCTCGCGGGAGCCGGGCCACGTTTCGCGAGCACGGCCACACATTTTGATCGATCACGCGGGCAGACGATGGTAGATCAACTCTACTGACGCTTGGGAGGTCGAGATACGTCCTGGCTCACGAAGCGCAAGAAGCTTCACCGAACATCAACGGGGACGGCCGTGAGCATGAACAGGAAACGTCTCGCAATCACCGCCGCAGTCATCGGCGCTATCGCATATCCGCTTTGGACCGGAAGCTGGTCGGTATGGGGAAGCGTGCGCGACGATATCGAAAGGTCCGGGAGGGATATTTGGGTCGAACAAGAGGACGAGCAGGCTGCCGCCCGACTCGGGGTGACGGTCGCGCAGATGAGAGCCGACCAGACCAGTAAATGCATAAAGGGTGTTTACGAGGACCCATCCCTCAGCAGCAGCAGCCGAGAAGTCCGAAACGCCGACGCGGCGAACTGTTATGACCGGTGGGGAATGTGGGTGCCTGCGCCTTCCTCGATCTTTAAGCTGTGGCGGCTCGGAATACCACATGGCCTAAAACTTGTTGGGCAATGGCTCATGGACGTGTTGCTTGGGAGCACCGTAGCCGCAGCCCTATCCTATTTTGGCCCACGGTTGCTTCTCAATTTGCTTACCGCGTGGCTGCGGTGGGTCCGCGAAGAAGAACGGATGCTCAAGGATACAGCAGATAGCGCCAATCTTCGTACACCTGTTAAGAATAGAACCAATGCACGCAATATATCAGCCGCCATTATGGGTCTGCTCTTTGCGCGAATATTCGCGACATATTTCAGCTACCTCGGTCCTGGCGGCGAAATCATAGGCGCAGCTTTCGGAGGTTTTCTCGGAGCAGGCTTTACCTTTATCATCGCCGGGCTGATGTCCAAGAGGAAACAATTGCACAATGGAGACATCCTACCGGCCGACAACGAGACCGCCGCCGAGCGCGCGGATAGAGTTACCGATCGCTGAAAGGGCTCCCGCCAGCGATTTCCCCGAATTCCCCGTTTCTGCTTACCGAGTGCTTACCGGAATTAGCGATCGCCGGAACGCTTGCCGATGACCATGGGTAACATGAGCCGCGGTGATGCGCGCCAAACGGCACTATGTCACCCCGCGATGGTGATCGCCGGCTCGCGTCCGATCAGACGCCCGAGCTGTTTCAAACGATTTTGCAGCCGTTCGCTTGCGAGATCGGCAAGGCCTCGCGGCAAGGTCAAGATCAATGTGGTCCCAACGCAAGTCAGGGGCGTCAAGGGCAGGACTCCGGACATGGCGCCCGAAATGACGTAGGCCGCGCGTATCGCGGCTGCAACAATACGCGCCCTGTCGAGCATCAGCGCGGAAACCAGCGCGCGAATCTGCGGACTGACGTCCGCGTCGAGTCCGAGATAGCGATAGGACGCCGCGAGCGCGAGGAAAGAACGGCCGGGATGATCGACACCGAGGAAAGCGGCGTTCTCGACAATGTTCATGCTTTCCTCGTGGCGATGGTCTGGATGGGCGCGCCAGTTGACATCGGCCAAAAGGCAAGCGGCATGGCGAAGCCGGCGTTCCTCAGGAGTTTCCTCGACGTGCATGGACTTGATCAATCCGCCGGTCCAATCGCAGAGTTCCCCGGCATGGCCGGGCGCGCGGGAGAACAGCCGGTTGAATTGCGCCGCCGCGACGAGCAACGGATCTTGCCGGCGCTGTTCCATGTCGAGCATTTCATAAAGCAGCCCTTCCCGCACGCCGGTCGTCGAAATCATGACTTCGCGCGGCCACGCCCGGCGAATGATCTCGTCGAGCACGACGGCGCCGTAGGCAAGAAGCGGCCGCCGCGCCGCACTGACCGCGCCGATCGAAACCAGCGTTTCGGTATTCGCTCGTTCGACGAGGCCCGCGAAATCGGCGGCGTCGAGGGCGGAGATGACATAGCCGTGGGTCACGGCGAGCGGATAATTGCGTTGGCTCATGTGCAGCTTGGCGAGCGCCCGCCAGGTGCCGCCGACCGCGTAGAAAGTGCGTCCCGCGAGCCGCTCGGCGATGCGCGACTCTGCCAATGCCGCGCGGACAATCTTGACCGCCGCGCGCGGCGACCGTCCCGAGGCGTCCATCAGGGTGAGACCGCCCAGCGGCAGGCTTGTGCCCTTGCCCGCGTGCGCGCCTGTCACGTCGATTAACTCGAGCGAGCCGCCGCCGAGATCGCCGACGACGCCATCCGGGCGGTTGATGCCGGTGATGACCCCGAGGCCCGAAAGCTCCGCCTCCCGGTCTCCCGATAGAAGCGTCACCGGGGCGCCGATCGCTTCCGCCGCGGCGGCAAGAAATTCGGCTCCGTTCACGGCGTCGCGGGCGGCGGCGGTCGCAAGAACATGCAGGAC
>JBATYB010000496.1:0-3050 GCA_049673825.1 Methylocella sp.
TTCTTGCGGCTCATCTCCTGCAGGGCGAGTTCGCCGCCTCCTGAGCATGTCGAAGGGGTCATAAAGCTCCTTGAGCCGGGAGAAGCTGTCGCGGCTATAGCCGCGCATCCTGCAGGCCTGGCTCACACTGCCGAGTTGCCTGGCGAGCTGAAGCCAAGCCCACCTTGCCTTTGATAATCTTCTGGTCCTTGGTCATCATCGGTGTCCTCTGTAAAACGCCGAGGCCGGGCTCTCCGCAACCCCGGCCAGCTCCGCGCCCGGCCTCGGCTCTCGCGTCGGCCTTATGACACCAAATGTCCGATCAAATATCAACTATTACACAAAAATCGGAGAGCGCTCGGGTCAGCCGGTCGACCTTGTAGACGACGACCACGTCGATCTGGCCTGCCTCGATATCGGTTATCAGCCTTTTCAGGGCTGGTCGCTCCATCGTGCCGCCGGAAAACCCGCCATCATCTTAGAGTGTCGGCAACACCGTCCAGCCCTCGTGCTTTTGGGATGCAACGAAGGCGGCGCAGGCTTCGCCCTGGGCATCGAGCGAGTTGAAGGCCTGCTCCAGGCCTTTTCCTCCGACGATTTCCGCGTGTAAATCGCACAGCGGGTCTTTTTGGTGGAGCGCCGCGGTGGCTTTTCCCACCCATCGCGCTCCCCGTTGCCCGGGCGCTCCGCACCGGCCGCTAATAGCCCAAAGAAGCGCGGACCCGACCAATGCGCTCCATCTTTTGGGCGATCTTGGTCAGCGACGGATAGCTCCTCCCGCCATGCTCGAACCCGTCTTTACGTTACCGTGACGGTGTGCGCACGGCCGCGCCATTCCCGGATGAGACGCGCACCGGGCTTCAGGCTGAGGCTCGGCGCCGGGCCAACCCGCCCCGTTGCCCGCAAGGCCTTCGCCATCGTTTGCAGCTCGCGCCGGGTCGCCTTGCCGAGCCCGCCATATGCGATTTCCTGAAGTCTGTAACCAAGCGCAAGGACAAGCAGGTCGCGACTGATCCGCGGCGGTTCACCGTGGTTGAGCCGCCGCCATTCGCGCCGCAATTCCTCGAGGCCGAGCGACCGAATGCGATCGATCTCGCCCTCGGTCGCTCGGGTGTCCGCCGAAGCCATGGCTAGGCGGCCGCCTGTGCAGCGATCTTCGGCTTTGAGTCGGCCGGCTGGCCGGCAGGCACACGATAAACGCGTTCGGCTCCGGCCTTCTCCGAGATCAGGGTCAAGCCGAGCTTCTTGCGCACCACACCCGCAAAGAAGCCGCGGACCGAGTGCTGCTGCCAGCCCGCCGCCTTCATGATGGCGGCGATCGTTGTCCCCTTGGGCTGTCTGAGCAGGGCAAGGACGGCCTCCTGCTTGATCCTGCCGCGGGTCGAACCCGAGGGAATGGTCCCAGGCTTCGCAGGTCTGTTCGCGCGGCTCTCGGGGCGCGCAAGATTGGTCTTTGTGGGGATTTTGCCGTGCGACATTTGAGGATCCTTTTCCGTTGCGACGGCACCAGGCGCCGCCGCCACCGAAGCCCCGCAGCGGCGGCATCGCCGGCGGAGCAGGCGGATGTGGTCAATCGACCCTTATCTCGGCACGGCACAGTGACGCTCCAATCGCCGCGGAAGTCCCCTCCTTTCTGCGCTGAAAATGAAGCGCCAATCGCCCCTCCGTTTGCGGTCACGCCTTCGCCAGAAGCCGGCCGCGCGTCTCAGGATTCAAAAGTTCGAATCTTTCCGTTCTAGCTAGGCTGTCCAGTCTTGGGGGTGTCATTTCCGGGTGGGGGCGAATCACGACATTTCCGTTGGCTAGGCTGGTGGGCGCCGGTCTCGGCTTGCTATTTTCCAATTTCCGTTTCGGCATGACGGAGACCGGTTCAATTTCTCACGGAGACCGCTTCTGACGGCGCCCACCGTGCCGGGCGCGAATCTGGAATCGTGTCCGTGTGTCCATGGCTTCAGACTGCGCTGCGCTCCGATCACCATGGATATTCGCGACCGTCGTAGTTATAGAACTTGCCCGATTGAATTGGGCCGAACATATCGATGAGCCGTCGCATGGCAGTCACGCTCTCCTGTGGCGACAACGGTGCCTTGGGACCGCCCATATCGGTCCTGACCCATCCGGGGTTGAGCAAAACACAAGTGATGCCGCGCGGCGCCAAATCGATCGCAGCGCTTCGCATCACCATATTCACCGCCGCCTTTGAGCTGCGATAGGCAATGGAGCCGCCAGACGTATTGTCGGCGAGCGAACCCATGCCACTCGTGATGGTGATCACCATCCTTCGCTCACTGCGGGCAATGTGATCGCTAAAGGACTCGACCACCCGCAAGGGTCCCATCGTGTTCACATTGAATACATGGGCCCAGGATTCGTAGTCGACATTGCCAGTTTTCTGCCCCGACGCTCCGGCAATCCCGGCGCTGTTGATGAGCACGTCTATCGCGACATCCTTGAGTTGCGTTGTGGCGTTCCGGACGCTTTCGGCATCGGTTACATCCATTGCAACGACATTGAGCATGCCCCACGTGTCTTGCGCCAAGCGTCGGAGCTTGCTTGCGGCGTCCGGGTTGCGGCACGCGGCAAATACGCACCATCCGTCAGCCAAGTATTGACTGGCAAATTCGAAGCCGAGCCCACGATTGGCGCCCGTGATGAGGATTGCCGCTGCCATAGGATGTTGTCCGTTCTATTGAACGCCGTTCTTCCCCAGGGGTTCGCTGAGCCTAGGCGTTTCGCGAGATCGCGCGCTCCTGCTGGGCCGGGAATAGGGCAGCGCCTTGGCGCGGCCGGTGGCCGTGAGATCCGCCGGCGCCGTGCCGTCGCCGGTTCTGGCTCTTGCCGGGTGGCTCTGCCTCAGCGGCTTATCGCAACGGCGCATCGCGCGGCTTTTTGGCGTTTCAACACCCGCCGTTCTTAAATGGATCAAGACGTTCGCCCGCAAGAACGCGCCCAGGCCAGTGCCGAGCGGAGAAGGCGCCGCGGCCGTCGAGCTCGGCGAAATGTGGCATTTTCTTAAAAAAAGGCCTGCAAAATCTGGATATGGAAGGCTTATTGTCCAGATCCAGGACAGC
>JBATYB010000497.1:0-3061 GCA_049673825.1 Methylocella sp.
CGCCAGGAAGGCGGCGCGAAGGCTCTCGTGAAATTCTAAATCCTCGCGCTCGAAACGATCGGGGGCTTCTCCCGCGCCGCGCCGGGCCGCCGCGCGGGCGAGGCCTTGGGCCACTGGGAGGTCGAAGATCAAGGTCAGGCCGGGCCGGACATCGCCCAAGGTGACGCGTTCTAGCGCGCGCAAAAACTGCGGATCGAGTTGTCCGCGCGCGCCTTGATAAGCCCTTGTCGAATCCGCGAACCTGTCGCAGACGACAAACGTTCCCGCCGCCAGGGCCGGTTCGATCGTCTTGTCGATATGGTCGACCCTTGCCGCCGCGAAGAGGATTGCTTCGGCGGCTGGGCCAAGGCGCGCCACCGCGCCCGACAGGAGCACCTTGCGCAAGATTTCCGCGCCTGGCGATCCGCCCGGCTCGCGGGTGCCGATTGCCTCTATTCCCGCTTTCCGGAGATTGCGCAGGAGATGGCCGGCCTGAGTCGATTTGCCAACGCCCTCGCCACCTTCGAGCGTGATTAAGAATCCGCGCTCTCGCGCGGCATGGATTTGTGGCCGCGCCTCGCTCATCGCTTGAGGACATATTTGCGGAACAGCTCGGTCGCGTATTCGAACCCGGCGTCCATGGCCCGGCGCGGCAGCCCGCCCGGCTCGACCGCCGCCGCCGTCTTCAAAGGCAGATCGAGGATTTGCTCCGTTCCGCGAAATATCTTGAGACGCGCAACCTTCCGCCCAGCCTCGACCGGCGCGATCAGCGGACCCGTGTAGACAATGCGCCCGGTGAATTTTCCGGTCGCGGTCCGGGGCACGAGAATCCTCACTTCCCGGTCGGCGGCAAGTGGCACCGACCAGGCGCTGCCGCCATAGACCTCGGCGCTGCCGATTGTCTCGCTAGCTCGAAAAATCAATTTCGAGTCGAATGAACGAAACCCCCAAAGGAAAATCTTGCGCGCTTCATCGGCGCGCTCCCGGGCGGTCCGGCAGCCGTAGAGCGCCAGGATCAGACGCTGGCCGTTTTGGACGGCGGAGCCGACAAGGCCATAGCCGCTGTTGTCGATGTTGCCGGTTTTCAGGCCGTCCGCGCCGATATCCATGGTCAACAAGGGATTGCGATTAGACTGTTTGATCTTGTTCCAGCTGAAGTCTTTCTCGCCGAAATATTTATAAAGATCCGGGTAGGTCAGGATGACGTGATTGGCGAGAATCGCCATTTCCCTGGGGGTCACTCTTTGCTCGGGATCGTCCCTGCCCCATGCGTTGGTAAAGGTCGAACGCTCCAATCCAAGCTCGCGCGCGCGTTTCGTCATCTGCGTGGCGAAGGCTCCTTCCGATCCGGCGATTCCTTCGGCAAGCGCGATCGCCGCGTCGTTGCCCGACACAATCACAAGGCCACGGATCAAATCCTCGACCCTGACGCGGCTGTTGGGGGCGGCGAACATGGCGGACCCCCGCGACGGCGCGCCGCCATAGCGCCAGGCCGTCTCGCTGACCAGGAATTCATCGTCGAGCTTCAGATGCCCCAACGCGATCTCGTGGAAGACGACTTCGGCGGTCATGATCTTAACCGTGGATGCCGGAATGACGAGAGTGTCGGCATCCTTCTCGAACAGCACGCTTTGGGTGGCCGAATCGATCAAAATCGCATGAGGAGCGCTGGTCTGAAACGTCTGGGCGAAGGCCGCGGCGACGCCTCCGGCCGGTCCCGAAAGGAGAACCGCCAGCAACACCGCCGGGACCGGATAGGAGAACCAGAGATGAAAAAAGCGAGCGATCGATCCCATTGTTTGCATTGCGCACCGCCGCCGGGCCGGACTTCCGGCGCGGCGCGAGAGGAAATCCACAAAATTCATCGCGAACCAGGGGGGTTAGCGTGGCCGGTTCGTCCGGTCATGCTTTTTTGCCGGTGAATGTCGTACCCCCTGGTGCCGGGACGATCAATGCCCCAGTGGCATTCGGCCAGCGCACTGCGGCTTGCGGCTTTGACAAGTTAAGGTGATCCGGTCACTAACCGACCAAGGGTGACCGGCCAAGCGCCGCCGCGGCAGATCGGCAATGGGCCAGTTCGAATGAGCGTAGTGCAAAGTCAGGCATATGCGCCTGATTCTTGCCCCGCCCAAGGGTTTGATCCGACTGGCCCGAAACGATGGTGCGGAATGCTTGAGAGGTGCACACCCCAAATTTCATCTAAGCCGAACGACAAGAGTCTGGTAAAATCCGCTCGAATCACTTTTTTGAGCAAACGAGGGCTTGATGGGCCTAGCGCTGTTTCCTAATCCGAGTGTCGGCAGAATGGCAATCACTTCTCTATCATCGGCTAAGACATTTTCTATAGAGTGTACAGGCTTGAACAAGGCCGAAAGAGACTATTTGGTTGGCTTCTTTATTCAAATGCAGGGACGTTTTGGTTCTTTCCGATTCGAGTACGGGGATATAGTTTTCCCCCTGTGTCGCTTTGATAGCGACATCGGGCCTTGGATAGAAAACGGGCCCGGCCCCCATAGCCTGACATTCTCGATTAAGGTTCTGAGCTACGCGCGCGAAGCCGCATAAGCCACATCACGTCAAATTGCGTCTTGGAGCCTAAATCTCTGAATGATTGCCAGGCCGCCATTGTAGGTTATCGCGAACTATCTGTTTTGATATCGATCCTCCAAATATCGCAACAAATCATGCGGATCGACCCCTCGGTTTCCACGACAGCGATTTGCACTACGGCTCACGAGACGAAGGTTCGTTCTTTCGTTTCCTCCGCCGTAAGAAACCGGCACGATGTGATCAACTTCAAATGAGGGATCAAGCGGATGTCCGGTCAGAGCACATCTGCCAGCCTGCTCCTCATACATTTGGCAGATTACATCCGCAATCCAAGGTCGGCGCTGGTTGGGATCAAGTTGCTTCATTAACTCGGAACATTCGACCACATCTGTCCAAAAGTCCTGAAAGGAAAGCTTTTTCAGGCTTTCACTTTTCTTTTTAATTTCTTCGAACTTGTTGCTCATGTTACGCAATCCTGTTGGCGTAAGCGTTATTGACCTTTGTTAAGTTGTATCGCAGCGTTGCCTTGAGA
>JBATYB010000498.1:0-2154 GCA_049673825.1 Methylocella sp.
TGACGAATACTGTTCCGTCATGGACCTGCCGGCGGAATTCTATTGGCAGACGGTCGATACCGTCTTTTACTTCGTGCCTTGCAGGGTGCCTTGCATGGCGGCGATCGCCTGTTCGGCCGGCTTGAAGGCTGCCTTGGCGAGGTTGGAATGGAGTTCGCCCATTTTGGTCGCCTGCGTGACGAAGTCGGCATACGCCGTCTTGGCATATTCCGACTGGATCTGGATCACGGTCTCTAACGACTTGGCGCCTAGCAGTTTTTCGACGACGGCCAGGCGGCATTCCACTGACTTTTTCGTATAGTCGGCCCCTTCGGCGAAAATAGCCTGAAGGGTCGTTGTAAAATCCAAGGCCGCCCCGTCGAGATGTCCGTTTCCTGCGTCTTGTATACTGTCACTCTGTTTAGTCATCTCAACTCCTCCCGGTTTAGTTCTACCACACGCAGCAACGTCATGCGCAACGCCAGCAACGTCATCCGAGGCAGCCAACGCATCTCGTCTCGCGACGCGACGCTATGTGGCCTTTACCACAGTCGGCGAAAGTCGACGAATATTTTGATCGCTGAGATATTCGCTTATCGTAATGCACAATTTACGATGAAAGTCAATGTTCTATTTCCATGCAACATAAATCAAGATCGCGATATGGTGACGGCGAAGACAAAAAGGGGCGAATGGCGCTGATAACTGGGTACGTTCTTCGTTTCGCGAGTCTTGGTCATGGAAGTGAAACGGCTTCGGGGCAGGCGCTGCGCGCAAGCACCGCAAGCGGGCATCTCACGAGTGAACCATGGGGTTTTGGCGGGGCACAATCGGCGCCGGTCGCTTCGGTAGTGTCCCGGTTTGAAATTTACTTCGCGCCCCGTTGACTTCCTTAACGCCAAGCATCATCTGTCGTTCATGTCGCAGTGTGGCGAAGCTCGACGGCATGCGGCTACATTTAGGAGACATGGCTCACATCCGCGACAGAGCCCCGGTCATTTGCCGGGGCTTCCTATGATTTGACCTTATCTCTTAATTTTGCGACCGGCCGCCGTCCGCGAGGCGTGCGAATTTTCGACGATTAAGCTCTGGCGACTCACCCGGCCTCCCGGTATTCTGAGGCCATGCCGCGCCTCCCGCGAAACAACGCGCCCCGCGTTTCCGGTATCGCCTATCTCGACGTGTCTCACGCAGGCGAGACCTATCGAATCAATTTGCGGCGAACGGCCGCCGCGCGCCGCTTTACCTTGCGGGTCCGGGCGGCGACCCAGGACGTAGTTTTGACAATGCCCGCGCGGGGAAGCCTCAATGAGGCAAAATCCTTCGCGGGCCGGCACGCGGCCTGGATCGGCGCAAAACTTCGCCGGTTGCCGGAAATGATCCCCTTCGAGCCGGGAGCGTTGGTGCCCTTGCGCGGAACGTTGCATCAAATTACCCATTGCCCCGCGACGCGCGGGAGAGTCTGGATCGAAGACGCTGCGGCAAGTCCGGAGAGAAACGCCCTGCCCTTGCTTTGCGTGAGCGCCGGGGCGCCGTTCGTGCCCCGCCGGGTGCGAGACTTTCTCGTCAAGGAGGCCCGGCGGGACATCGCGGCCGCCGTTGCGAGCCACGCGAAAAAGCTTGGAGCGGCTCCCCGCAGGATCACGTTGCGGGATACGACGAGCCGGTGGGGATCCTGCTCCTCGTCGGGCGCGCTCAACTTTTCCTGGCGCCTGATCATGGCGCCTCGTTTCGTCCTCGATTATCTCGCGGCGCATGAAGCAGCGCATCTCTTGCATATGAACCATTCCGCCGCGTTCTGGGCCGCGGTCGCGCGCTTGACGGCTGATACGGCGCGCGCGGAAGCCTGGCTCAAGGCGCATGGCTCCGGCCTGCTTCGCTTCGGGGCGGACCAGGATTAAGCGTGCCGGGCGAAGGCAGGATCATTGCCGAAAGTGATGGACTTGCGTAGCGCCGGTTCGATCTGGGCGAAGCCCGCCAGCATGACCGGGATGGTCTCAGCGGCCGTTTTCCCAGCGAGCCTCGTGGCGAGAGTCATGCGGGATTTGCGCGCATCGGAGGCACTGGACGAAACCGGCCTTGTGGCGGACATTGCAACCCTGCGGCAACCGCGCGGACCGCGTTTTACTCCCCGGCTTGACGAAGCGCCGGTCAAAAGCGCGGCTCGCCGCGCGC
>JBATYB010000499.1:0-12359 GCA_049673825.1 Methylocella sp.
GTTCGACACTTCGGACACCTCCGTCATGACGTGCAGGCTGATCCGGCCCTCGGTCAGCACGACCGGCGTGAAATTCAGCGAGATGCCGAACTTCTTGAATGCGACGGACGGCGAGCACTGCCCGACCGATCCGGATGCCGTCGTCTGGCAGGTCACGCCGGTCGGAATCGGAAATTCGCCGCCTGCGATAAAGGTGGCCGCTTCGCCGGAAATCGCCGTCAGGTTCGGCTCGGCAAGCGTTCGTATGACGCCGGCACTTTCCATCGCCCGCAGCGTGGCTTGCACGGACGGCGCGGCGCCGAAGGATGACGTCACCGCGTTGCCTGCGATCAGCGGCTGGCCGGTGACCGTGAACGGGTTCGTGTTGCTGAACTTCACGACCGAGGTGCCGTAGTTCAGGTTGGCGGTAAGATCGATGCCCATCTGCTTGATGATCGAACGCGCGACTTCCGCGACCGTCACCTTCAGCATCACCTGATCGCGGCCGCGTATGGTGAGCGCATTGACGACCGAGCCATTCGTGATCCCCGCTTGGCCACAGGCGGGGCCACCGGCGGGGCCGCCGGCGGCGGCGGCGCCGGAAGGGCCAGCGCCATAGAGCCGCTGCACGAAGCCATTGGCTATGTCGCCGGCGCGCTGCGCGTCTTCGATGGAATCGACGGCTCCGGTCAGGATGATCGTATCGTTGACCGACCGCGCGGTGATCGCCGCTGTTGGCATCGCCGCGCGCAGAATTACCTGCAGCTGGCTAGGATCGCCGCGGCCTATGCTGAGATCCAAGTTGGCAATCTGGCGGCCTTGCTTATCCAAGGCAAAAACGCTTGTCTGGCCGGTACCCACGCCGATGACATAGAGCTTGCGCGGGGACCGGACGACGGCGTTGGCGACCGTCGGTTCGGCGACGAAGATTTCCGCCGCATCCTGCGGCAGATCGATAATGACGGATTTGCCGACGCCCATCGAGATCCGCCTCGGCGCGACCGCGCCATTGAACCGGGCCTCGGCCTTTTCTTGCGCGTGAACCGCGCCGATGCCGGCCGTGATGGAGAGGCTTGCCATTATTCCCGCGGCCAGGAGTGGGAACAGTCGTTTCATTTGCGGATCTCCAAAACCATGCGTGCTCCTATCAATCGGTTGCGCGGCCGGCTCCTTGCTCGCGCGACACCACATGTTCAACGTGTCCTGTATCGTGATATTCGACGCGCCCGTTGCGGACCACCGTCAGTCCGGTGCTGTAGTGTTGATGTTGCTCGCTAGGCTCGCTCGCATCGGATATGCTGCGCAGGGCCAACGAGAGCTGGCCGGTGCGCTGGGCCAGGACAATGGTCTCGGCTTGGTACGGCGTGAGTTCCAAGGTTGCGTTGACTCCCGTGATGAAGCGCTCCCCATTTTTCTCCTGAGGATTCTGGCCGATCGCGAGGACGCGAACATTGGTCAGGATGGTCTCGCTGACAAAGGAATTGGCGACGCCTTTGCGCGCGGCTTCCTCGTCGGGAAAAATGTGGATCACGTCGACTCTGTCGTTTGGCAAGATAAAACCACCAGCCTCGCTTGAACCTTGCGTGTCGATATTAATCGCCACCGCGCGGCTGCCCTTTGACAGAACCGCGGCGAGAAAGCCGGAATGAGGACCTTTGACCAGGCGCTCCCGCCGCAAAGGCTCGCCCGCGGCGAAATTGGAGCGGACAATGGAACCTTGCAGTTCCTCGATGCCGCCGGGCGAGGCGCTTTTGCGGACGAGGCCGTCCGGAATATGGTCACTTGGCCAGCCCTCCCAGCGCATGTCGCTCGCGTCGACGACGGCGCCGAAGTTCAACTCCTTTGCCGCGACCAGCACGCCATCGGTCGATAGCGGGGGCGGAGCCGCCGCTACCACAGGGGGTTTTGAGCGGCTGGCGAGGACCGCGGCGGCGATTCCGGCCACGAGGGCAATGCCAAGAACCGCGAGACGAGCAGTTTTCATTTTCATCGTGATGGTTTGCCTTTCAGATTTGAATTGCGCATCGTCGCGCCGCGAGCGGTTGCCGCCTCGTTTCCGGACGCAACGCCGAGGCGGACCGTGCAACACTGGAAGCGGATTACAACACTCGAACGCCAATCTAGGCTTAAAAAGATTATTTCAATTTCCTTTTTTATTATAAAAGCATACAATTATGTTTGCGCATTAACAGGTCATAGCTGATATGGATACAGTTATAGTGAACCTATAAAGAATAAATTCGGTGTTACATGCTCCCTCTACGCCAAAACCCCAATATCCTTGGGGTATCCTCCCCGGCCTCGGCCGTCGCAATGAATTCCGCATGAATTCAGCCGCGTGGACAATCTCAAGTCTCGCGATAGCCCGCCAAAAGCCGCCGCGCCCTCGCAAGATGCGGCAGATCGAGCATCTCGCCATTGAGGCCGATGACCCCCGCTTCTGGCTCGGACTCGAAAGCGGCGACGATCGCGCGCGCCTTGGCAATCGATTCATGAGACGGCATGAAAATCTCGTTGATGATCTCGATCTGCGCCGGGTGGATCGCCATTTTGCCGGCAAAACCGTCGCGCTTGGCGGCTTCGCATTCGAGCCGCAATCCCGCCAAATCGCGAAACTTCCGATGCACGGCGTCGATTGCCATCGCTCCCGCCGACGCCGCCGCGAAGAGAGTCAGGCTTCGCGCCAAAAGATAAGGAAAACTATAGCCGCCGCCGGGTCCTCTATTCGATTCGGCGCCGAGACAGGCGGCGAGATCTTCCGCTCCCCAGGCAACGCCCTCAAGACGCCGGCTCGCGCCGGCATAAGTGCCCATGTTGAAAATCGACGCCGCCGTCTCGGTGACGATCGCCAGGATTCGCGTCGCGCCGCTCGCGAGATCATGCTCCGCTTCCTTGACGGCGAGCGTCGCGCCAAGATGCTGGATCGCCGCGCCGTTGAGGCACTTTGGCAGAAGGACGCCATCGGGCGGCGCCCGCATGACGGCACCGAGATCGGCCTCTGTCAGGCCTGAGTTGAGCCCGTTGACGCGGACGTAAAGACGCGGGCGCGGGTGCTCGCGCACGGCTTGCGTGAGGAAGGCAAGGGCCTGCTCCCGCGCGTTCTGCTTGGCTTCGGGGACGACCGAATCCTCAAGATCGAGAATGAGGCAATCGGCGCCGCTCGCCAACCCTTTCGCGAGTTTTTTTTCGCTGTCCGCCGGAATGAAAAGCAGCGAGCGCATGAGACACCTTTACCGGTTTAGACACTCCGCTTTTTCATAAAAGCCTGGCGGCGGCAGGCGGCGACGAGCCTCCCCTCCTGCTGATAGGCGCGGTGGAGGAATTCGACGATGCCGGCGTCCGGACGGGATTTCGACACGCGCTTGCTCAAAACCTCGGTCGTGACATGCAAGGTGTCGCCCTCGAACAGGGGCGCCGGAAATTTCACTTCCGTCATCCCAAGGTTGGCAATCGTGGTGCCGAGCGTAAGATCGTTGACGGAAATCCCCACCATCAGGCCAAGGGTGAAGAGGGAATTGATCAGCGGCCGCCCCCATTCGGTTTCGGCCGCGCAGAAATGGGCGTCGATATGGAGCGGCTGCGGATTGAGCGTCATGTTGGAAAACAGCATATTGTCCATTTGCGTGACGGTCTTTGTCAGCCGGTGCTCGATCAATTCTCCGACGACGAAATCCTCGTAAAAAATGCCGCCGCGCTGGTGACGCGAGGGACCTCCTTGCAATTGATCGCGCATCCGATGCTGCCACCCATTGGCGGGTCCGGCGGCGGCGTGCCGCCCGGCGTTTAAGTGATCTTTTACCATGTTGGGGGAAACTGATTCTGGAAAAAATTTTTGGGATTCGTAAACCATGGCCGTTCGAAAATTTTCGCAAATTGCGCGGACCGCTTCTCCTTCGGAGCTGGCCGAAGCCGCGGGCGCGCTCGCACGCGCGTTTCTTTATGGCGATCTTCCGGAGCCGGAGCGCGAGGAAGCGAGGCTCACCCTGACCGGGCTGCTCGACGATTCCTTGCCGCTCGTTCGCCGCGCCCTTGCCGAGAGCTTCGCGAGCGCCGCCACCGTGCCGCATTATATGGTGCTCACTCTTGCCAACGACAGCTCCGATATTGCTGCGATCGTGCTCGCGCGTTCGCCGCTGCTTTCCGACGCGGAACTCGTCGAGTGCGCGGCCACCGCCGATGCCTTCGCGCAATCGGCTATCGCGCTTCGGCCGTGGGTGTCGGCTCAGGTGGCCGCGGCGCTCGCCGAGGTTGGCGCCCGCGAAGCCTTGATTACCCTCGCCGTTAACCCGGGCGCGGAGCTGTTGGAATTTTCCATCCGGCGGATGATCGAGCGCCATGGCCATGACCCGGGCCTGCGCGCGGCGCTTCTGGCCCGCCCGAACCTGTCGGCGTCGTTACGTTCGGACCTAGCCGGCGCCGCGGCAAAGGCCTTGTCGGCCATGATGACCGGGCGCACGGGGCTGACGCCGGAAAGAGCCCGATGCCTGACCCGCGAAGCCCGTGAAAGAGCCAACGTCAAAATAGCCGCCGAGACGGCGGGCGAAGCAAATGAGACTTTGAGCTTTGTCGCGCATCTGCGCCGATCCGGCCAGTTGACCGCCGGACTGCTGCTGCGCGGATTGCTGTGCGGCAACAAGCACCTCCTTGCGACGGCGCTTTGCGAATTGAGCGGGGTCGCGATGCCGCGCGTCATGGGCCTCGTGGCCGAAAGCAAAAGCGCCGGATTCGCGGCGCTTTATCGCAAGGCACATATGCCGGAGCACTTGCTGCCTGCTTTTATCGCGGGCTTGGAGGCGGTCGCGAAATCCGGTTGCGGCGGACCGATGAACGCGCGTCTGCAAGGGCCTATTGTTGATTCCGTCCTGCGCGCCTGCGCTTCCGTTAACCACGGCGAGCTGGATCGGTTGATCGCGGCCTTGCGCCGTCTGGAAGCCGAAGTTGCCCGCGACGAAGCCCGCGAATTTCGTCGTGCCGGGGCGGCGCCTCACGCATTGCCGGACTTTTCAAGCGCGCGCCGGCTGCCGCCCGCGGCAAGAGTACAAGCTCCGCGGGCCGAAACCATCCTGCCGGAAACGCGCGGAACGCCCGCAAACGCCGAGGGCATCTCGATCGATCTGGCGGCTTTCGCGGAGGAGCTTGCGGCGGCCTGAGCCTTGCCAAGGCTTGGAAGTGTCGCAGATTGAAGTTCAGCTATGGATGGCAAGCTGGCATTCGCCCCTGATTTCCGCACGTTGTAAGTGGCTGATTCTATTGAGGCGACTTCGCGGTGCGTAATTAATGAGTTTTGCATATACGCGCCAAAAGGGCTTCACGGCATTCTCCCCGCGTGGCATTTTGGACACAAAGGAGCACCGCGCCAAATGATAAGACTCGCAAGCATTCTCTTGGCGCTAGCAGCCCTCGCAACGGGACTCTTAGCGGCATACAAATGGTACAAGGCGAGCACAGTGGAGATTGACCTTGGCTATACATATCCGGGCTCACAACCGGGGGAAACATATAGACGCATGGGCATGGAGCATCCCCGGTTCCCCGAGTCGGGAGACCCCGAACTAAAACAGATAAATGAAACCGCCGCGACTTGGGATGCGATGAAAGAGGCTGCGAAACTGAACAAGGTCGCGGCGGTGTGGACTGCTGCCTCCGTCGCACTAGGTGCACTGACCGCAATAGTTGGAGCTATCACTTGATTGATCGGAGGGACACGCCCAAAAGTCTTGACTTGTGCACATAGCACAGTTGCGATGCATCAAGTGGCTTAAAGGCGTATTCGCATTGGGAAGGTGGCCGAGTGATGAGATGGCTACCAATAGGCTTAGCTATCTGGCTTGTGCTGATGACACCGGCCCAAGCCGATACGTTCGATGACTGCACTGCTTGCGAAGCAAGCATTCTAAATACCCCTAAAGCCGGTAGTGGGGTCTGCTCAACTGTGTGTTCGGAATGGTTCGGCACATCGCGATATCGGGAGTGGGTCAAGAAATGGATGACAGCACACCCTAGGCCCCAAAGCATTTGGGAGCAATGGATGGAAACTCACACCCCACGGCAACAACTAGTAAGGCCGTCTATTTGCGAGATTGCGATCGTCAAGGAAGTCTATCCCGCCGGCGAAAGCTGCCGATCCGGCGAAGAAGCTCAGGGGAGCCACGGCAATACCGCGGATGGCGATTACTGGTCTTGCAGCGGCGCGGGTGCTGGCGGCATAACCTACACCGATGGCATTCATCAAAATGGCGGGTATGCTTATGTCCCCGCGATGGAAGACTCACGCCCGGGCGATCGTGTGAAGTTGTGCCTTGTCAGCCGAGAAATAGACTGCCCGCCCGGAGATGACCGGGGAACAGTATACACAGCATTAAATCTTCGCACTCACGGTAGATGGAGAAAACCCAATTCGGAGCATAATTGCGGGGGAGCGTGATGCCACCGGCGCACCGTTTTTCTTGAATTTTGGACGCAAGAGACGGCTTCTAAGCCGTCTTCTCGAAGATCATTCCTTCCCGCAACCCTTTATATCGGAACGGCAACGTCGCCGTAGTGGTCTCACAATTGTCCCCGGTGAGCATCACTTTTACAGACAGAATTTCGATTCTACCGGGTATGTTCCTCGCGCCCGTTCCTGTAAATTTCAGATCGGATTTTGCTTCCGTCATTTCGAGGACGAAAATGTCGGCGAAGCGCCACGTCTGCGGCGGAATATCGATCTTTGTTTCATCGATGTGGGACCACCCGCAATCGATAACCTCTTGATCAAATTCCCATTCGGTTAGATCGCTAGTTTTGTTGCCAATAGAGGTTATTATCACCCTCACGTTTCGCGCTGTCGATCGCCCATTGTTCTTCACCTTTACTCTCGCCCACTGCTGTATGCCTTTGGTGGGGCTCTCGGCATTCGAGGCGGGCAAGTCCTGTTGGATGATCGACCCGTCCCCAGTTTTCCCAAACTCCGCAATCAATATTGGCCGTTCACGCCATTTGGTGAATTTCTGCACGCCCTGTGACCCGGCAAGGCCTCCACCGAGATACGGCAGAGCGCCGCCGAGCCAAGAAAACCAACCACTATCCGGCATGCCGTCCCCCCATAAGTTTCATCCGGTTGAACCGCGATCGGCATCCTAAATCTTTGCCGCATCACGCCTCGCGCAGTTGCGTGATTTTTTCTCGATCATCGCGCGAAGCTCTCGCAGTTCGCCCCTCGTGCCGTCTCTCAAAAGATCAGGACTTTCCGCCTGAATCACATGGTGCAAATATCTTGATTTCTGCACAATGCCGAAGAGGCCGCTTTGGGTCGGCATCAGAAATTCATGCTGAGACATCACCCGAGCCATCGCGTCAATATCCAAACTGTTCCCGAAGAATCCGCTCGTCGAGCGAATGACCTGGATCGTGGAGAAGGACGAGGCCGGTCGCATGATCCATCGCGACCGTTACCTTGACGACGTTTTTCACCTCGAAATGATCGGCGACGACGGCGACGGGGCGTTTGTCCGCCTCGAGAATATCGATTGTCACGTGGGCCGTGTCGGGCAATAGGGCGCCCCGCCAGCGGCGCGGCCGGAACGCGGCGATCGGCGTCAACGGCATCAATGTCGCGTCGAGCGGCAGGATCGGCCCATGCGCCGACAAATTATAGGCGGTCGAGCCGACCGGCGTGGCGACGAGCAGCCCGTCGGCGATGAGCTCGCCGAGTCTCTCCTTGCCGTCAATCGAAATCCGCATTTTCGCCGCTTGATAGGCCTGGCGCAGGAGGGAAACTTCATTGACGGCGCGCGCCTTGATGCATTCCCCCTGTGTGCCGGTTGCCTCCATCAGCAATGGATACACGACCGATGCTTCCGCCTGATCGAGACGCTGTTCGAGGTCTGGGCCATGGAATTCATTCATGAGAAAGCCCACCGAGCCCCGCTTCATGCCGTAAATCGGCTTGTTTTTCCCCATGAAGCGGTGCAGCGTCTGCAGCATGAGCCCATCGCCGCCAAGCGCCACGACGACATCGGCTGTTTCCGGATCGATCGTTCCAAAGCGCGCGACGAGGCTGGCCTGTGCCGCATTTGCTTCCGGAGTGCCGGACGACAAGAAAGCGATCCGCTCGAAGCGGTGTTTTGCGCTCTTGCTTGGCGGCATGTTGGGTTGCTCCGGCCGTGACGTTTTATCATAGCCGCGAGCCGGGTTCGCCGCAAAACGATGGCTTAATCGATCACATCCGGCCGGTCGCCGGCAAGGAGGAGCTGAGGAACCTGCGTGAAGGTCCAGGTGTTGCCTCGCCGGTCAAAGACCCAGACAAGATCGAAACGGTCGAGCGGCCAATATTGCGGCGCGCTTGTCTTGTTTCCCAGAATGGCATTGGCGATGACCTGCATATTGTTGTGTTTCCATGCGATCAGCACCGTGCCTTGCGCGGCGATCGCTTTGCGCACAAGTTCCATTTCCTGGCCCTCGTAGTAGTCGCAATTGATCTCGGCTTCGAGGAGGCTGGCGAGCGGCAACAAAGTATGCTGCGGCCGCAGACTTGGAGCTGCCGGTCCGGCCTTGCAAGCAAACAAAATTTCCGGCCGTGCAAGAGCAGGGTGGACAAAGCGGTTGTCGCGTGGCGCAAAAAAACGCACGAGCGCGCCGGCGCGCTGCCAGCCGCGCACCGTGAGCTCTTCCTTGTTCTTCACCCCTTCCTGGGTCACGCCGCGGATCGATTTGTCCGCGCTCGGCCTTTCCGCATGCCTGATCAGCATGATTTTGGCGGAGCTCATCGCGCTTGCTTTCCGTTTCCGTAGTCTGGCCAAGCCACGCGACGGACCGGCCGAATCTGCCGGTTGCCTAACCGGCGCGGGGCGCGCGCTGCTTCAATTCTTTGATTTCGATTGATAAACTTTCAATCGAATGATCCAGTTGACCACAAAGCGCTCGCGTTGATCGCAAGCCGGCACGTCAAGGCTGTACAAGCATCTCAGAGACTGTAGTTTAATATTTGCTTCCGCGTCATTATCCTGCGCGTGCGGCGCGCTCGGGCTCATGTTATTCCGGCCACTCGGCCGGGCAAATTTGGAGAATGACGATGATCCGCAACTTCACGGAACAATCCGCCAACGAGCGCACCTTCCTCGCCTGGGTGCGCACCGGAATCGCGGTGATCGCCTTTGGCTTTGTTGTCGAGAAATTCAACCTGTTCATTCTGGCACTGGCGAGCACCGCCACCGGAGCGGGGCGAGGAATTAGGACGGAGAGACTGACTGGGCCGCTCGGGCGCTACGACGGGCTCGCGCTCATGCTCGTTGGCGTCATTCTGATTGTCATAGGGGACTTGCGCTTCGCGCGCAACACGCGTCTCATCAATGATGCCGAGCCTCGGAAGACGGGGGGCGTCCGAACCGAGCTATTCGTGACGACCGTGCTGGTGCTGCTTGTCGCGGCTTATTGCGTATCGATCTTGGCCGGCTGACGTAAGCTTTAACGGGAGGCCGCCACCGCTGTGATCTACAGGATGACTTATGTCGATGCATAAGCATCTCATTCAGGCGGCGGTTCTGGGCGCATCCATGTGCAGCGCTCCTCCGCGATCGTATGCGAGCCCGGCGCCCCTATGGCGTTCCGGCGTTCGCTTCGGGGCATAACCGTTGGATGTTTCACCTATCTCCTCAAGGGGTAACTCCCGGCAGGTCTTTGTCGCATCATCACGGAGCCAGAAGCCATCGCCCAATCCCCACGGTCCCCGCGGAGCAAGGATGCGTTTCGCGAGCTGACGGAAATCTTGCAAGCGAAAAGCTCTCCTTTCAGATCATTGCGTGTTGTTGATGAGACTAGCGTTCCCGCCCACCGCCGCCGTGTTGATCGAGACCGTTTGCTCGAGACAAAAACGGCTGAGGTAGTGCGGGCCGCCCGCTTTGGGCCCGGTGCCCGACAGATTGAACCCGCCGAAGGGCTGCGTGCCAACGACGGCCCCGATCATATTGCGATTGACATAGCAATTGCCGGCCAGCCGCCGGCCTAAAATACGATCGATGGTGGCGTCAATGCGCGAATGCACTCCCAAGGTCAGCCCAAACCCGCTGGCTTCGATCGAATCGAGCAAGCCATCAAGCTCGGCTGCCTTGTAACGAACGACATGCAGAACCGGACCGAATATCTCGCGTTTCAGATCGCCCACGGCGGCAATTTCGAAAATGTGAGGCGCGACATAAAACCCGTTGGTTGGCGCGCGCGGTATCTCGCCCGCGAAGTGGACAATCGCCGAGCTTCGCATCAGGGCGATATGCGCATTAAGGTTAGCCTTGGCGGCGCCATCGATCACCGGGCCGACCTGCACTTGCGTATCGCGCGGATCGCCGGCCAGGAGCTCGCGTGCCGCCCCGGCGATCATCGCGATCATCTTGTCCGCGACATCCTCTTGGACGCAGAGAAGCCGGAGCGCGGAGCAGCGTTGCCCGGCCGAGCGAAATGCCGAGGCAACGACATCATCGCAAACTTGTTCGGGCAAGGCCGTCGCATCGACGATCATCGTGTTGATCCCGCCAGTCTCGGCGATCAGCGCTGGAATTGGCCCGTCCTTCGCGGCCAACCGGCGATTGATTTTCGCGGCGGTTTCCATCGAGCCCGTGAATGCCACCCCCGCGACACCGGGCAAGGCGATAAGCTTCTCGCCAAGCTCGCCGTCCCCCGGCAAGAGATGCAATGCCGAGCCGGGCACGCCAGCGCGATGCAAAAGCGCGACGGCGACGGCGGCGATCAAGGGGGTCTGCTCGGCGGGTTTAGCGAGGACGCTGTTTCCGGCGGCAAGCGCCGCGGCCACCTGGCCGAGAAAGATCGACAACGGAAAGTTCCAAGGGCTGATGCAGACGAACACACCTCGCCCATGACGATATAATCGATTGTCTTCGCCAGTGGGCCCGCGCATGACAGTCGCGGTTTCAAAGAGCCGGCGCGCTTCTTGCGCGTAATAGCGGCAGAAATCGATTGCCTCCCGCCATTCGCCGGTCGCGTCCTCCAGTGTCTTGCCCGCCTCGGCTTGCAGCAGGCCCAGCAATCCTGGCGCTTCCGCCTCGATGTAGTTGGCGGCACGATCGAGACAGGCCGCGCGGAGGTCAGCAGGCACATGAGACCACAGGCGAAAGCCCGCGCGTGCCTCGCGCATGGCTTCCGCCAGCAAGCCGGGCGTCGCCTCGCGCACAACACCAATCGTCGACCCGTCGATAGGCGAAACGACCGCACGCTCCTTTCCCCCGCGCCGCGCGCCGGAGACGATGGGCGCCGCCTCCCGCGTCCGCGCGGATTTCGCGATCGCATCGGTGAGGGCGGCAAGCGCGCGGCGATCGCCGAATTCGATTCCGATAGCGGTCTTGCGCAAGGGCATGTGAATATCCGCGGGCAGCGGCAAGCGCGCGCGGGCGCGGTCCTTATCGCCTATGATGGCCTGCGGCCGGACAAGAAGTTCGGCGCTAGGCACACGCGGATCGCCGAGGCGCGCGACGAACGAGGAGTTGGCGCCATTTTCAAGAAGACGGCGCACGAGATAGGCGAGCAGGTTTTCGTGAACGCCGACCGGCGCGTAGATCCGGCACGCAAGCTCAGGGATCTCGGACCGCAAGGCGGCGAAAAGGTCTTCGCCCATGCCGTGGAGGCGCTGGAATTCGAAGCCCTCGATATCTCCAGCGGATTCGACGATTGTCGCTATGGTAAGCGCGTTATGGGTCGCAAATTGTGGATACACGATATCTCGCATGCCGAGGAGCTTTGTGGCGCACGCAAGATAATTGAGATCGGTCATCGCCTTGCGTGAAAATACCGGGTAATCGGGAAGACCCCGCTCCTGCGCCCGCTTGATCTCGGTGTCCCAATAAGCCCCTTTTACGAGCCGCAGCATCAAACGGCGATCATGGCGGCGCGCCGCCGCGGCAATGTAATCGATCACCGCCAACGCGCGCTTCTGGTAGGCCTGCACCGCGAGACCGAACCCGTCCCACCCCGAAAGCGAGGGATCGGTCAGCAACAAATCGACAATATCGAGCGAAAGCTCAAGCCGGTCGGCTTCCTCGGCATCGATGGTGAAGTTCAAATCGTGCCGTTTGGCCGCGCGTGCCAGGCCAGCAACTTGCGGCGCGAGCTCGGCGGGCACACGCGGACGCGACAAAGGCTCGTAGCGCGGATGCAACGCCGAGAGCTTGACTGAAATGCCGGGCCGCTCCGGCAGGGATCCCTGCCCCGCCGACAAGCCGATTGCTTCGATCGCTTTCGCGTAGGAAGCAAAATAGCGCTGTGCGCCGGCTTGCGTCCGCGCGCCTTCGCCCAGCATATCGAAAGAATAGCGATGCCGCCGCCCGTTCGTCGAGCAAGCGCGCTCCAAGGCGTCCTCGATCGTTTGACCGAAGACGAAATGCGACCCCATGAGC
>JBATYB010000500.1:0-2115 GCA_049673825.1 Methylocella sp.
CTTGAGGACGGCGAATTCGCCTTCCGTTCCGGGAACGACCACGGCTTCGACGTCTCCCGAAAAGACGAGTTTTTCGGGAGAAACGAGTTCGAAGTGAAAAGCCGCCATCGCATGCCTCCGGACGTGATTTCAGTTTTTTACTTGTGCCCGCGCAAGGATCGCCGCGAAGGCATTGGCTATCCCCCGCCCGACAGCGCGGACCAACGCTACGCCGCCTCGGCCGCGAGCTTTTGCGCTTTTTCGACGGCCTCGTCGATGGCGCCGACCATATAGAAAGCGGCCTCCGGCAAATGATCGTAATTGCCTTCGATGAGCCCCTTGAAACCCTTGATGGTGTCGGCGAGCGAAACCAGCTTGCCGGGCGAACCGGTAAACACTTCGGCGACATGGAAGGGCTGCGACAGGAAGCGCTCGATCTTGCGCGCGCGGGCGACCGTCAGCTTGTCTTCCTCGGAGAGCTCGTCCATGCCGAGAATGGCGATGATGTCCTGCAGCGCCTTGTAGCGCTGCAAAATCTGCTGGACCTGGCGCGCGACGCCATAATGATCCTCGCCGACGACAAGCGGCGACAACATGCGCGACGTCGAGTCGAGCGGATCGACGGCCGGATAAATGCCCTTCTCGGCGATCGCGCGCGACAAGACGGTTGTCGCGTCGAGATGCGCGAAGGAGGTGGCGGGCGCCGGATCGGTTAGATCGTCGGCGGGCACATAAATTGCTTGCACCGAGGTGATCGACCCTTTGGTCGTGGTGGTGATCCGTTCCTGCAAGTCTCCCATGTCGGTCGCGAGCGTCGGCTGATAGCCGACCGCCGAGGGCATGCGGCCGAGAAGCGCCGAGACTTCCGAGCCCGCCTGGGTGAAGCGGAAGATATTGTCGATGAAGAACAGCACGTCCTGGCCCTTGTCGCGGAAATCCTCGGCGACCGTCAGGCCTGTCAACGCGACGCGCGCGCGCGCCCCGGGGGGCTCATTCATCTGGCCGTACACCAGGGCGCATTTGGAGCCCTTGGCGGAGCCGCCATGCTCGCGCGGATCCACATTCACCTTGGATTCGATCATTTCGTGATAAAGATCGTTGCCTTCGCGGGTCCGCTCGCCCACCCCAGCGAACACCGAATAGCCGCCGTGCGCCTTGGCGATATTGTTGATGAGCTCCATGATCAAAACCGTTTTGCCGACCCCGGCGCCTCCGAAGAGCCCGACCTTGCCGCCTTTCGCGTAAGGTGCCAGAAGATCGACGACCTTAATGCCGGTCGCCAGGATCTGGGCCTCGGTCGCTTGTTCGGCAAAGGAGGGCGCGGGCTGATGGATCGCGCGGCGGGTCGTGGTTTCGACCGGACCCAATTCGTCCGCCGGCTCGCCGATGACATTAATGATGCGGCCAAGGCACGCCTCGCCGACCGGCACCGTGATCGGGCCTCCGGTATCCCGGACCGGCTGGCCGCGGGTGAGGCCCGCGGAAATATCCATCGCGACGCAGCGCACCGAATTCTCGCCAAGATGCTGCGCCACTTCGAGCACCAGGCGGTTGCCGCCATTGTCGGTTTCGAGCGCGTTGAGGATTTCCGGCAGATCGCCGTCGAATTTCACATCGACGACGGCGCCGATGACCTGCGTGACGTGGCCCGTGCGCGTGGTGGATGCGGCGTCGGCCATGTTTTGTCCTTTTGATGGATTGAACGCTTAAATCCGTCGGCACTACCGCCACCGTTCGTCAACGCAAGGGTGCGGTTCCTCGCCCCGTTCCCGGGCAAGGGTGGGATAGTCGGTATACCCTTTGGCGCCGCCGCCATAGTAGGTGGATGGATCGTCCGCATTTAGGGAAGCGTGCGAGCGAAACCGTTCCGGCAAATCGGGATTGGCTAAGAACTTGCGCCCAAAGGCGATCAGATCCGCCTTGCCTTGCCGGAGCCATGCGTCGGCCGTCTCCTGGTCAAAACCGCCGGCGATGATGAGCGTGCCGCGGTATCTTTCGCGCATCAGCTCGAGCATCCTCAGCGCGCCAGGGTCGGGTTCGATCCCCTTCTCGATTGCGCCGACGATGGCTGGGTTGATGATGTGCAGATACGCGAGCGCGCCCCCATTGAGTTTTTCGGCGACGCGGCCGAAGGTC
>JBATYB010000501.1:0-3932 GCA_049673825.1 Methylocella sp.
CCTCCGGGTTGGCAAATGCCTTATAGAGATAGGCGATGGCCATCGGCGCGAGAATCGCAGCGCCCATGGGAACGGCTATGGGCGCGGTCAGGGTTGCTATTCCCGTGGCTACCATCGCGACCGATCCCGCGCCGGCCAAGCCGGTCGCCAGGATCGCAAAACCTGCCGCTCGATCGATAGAGGTCATGATCCGCGTCTTGGACGACGGAGGCAGCAGGAGTTCCACAAACTCCTTTTGTTCGATGCTTCGAAGCAATTTAGGACGCGACACCAATAATTCACTTTGGAACAGCATCAACTCCTTCTCGAGCAATTCAACTCGCCGTTCATGCCGCCATTTTAGTTTGTCATAGCGTGCTTGGAGCGCCCTCCCGTGTTGATTCTTTGCGAAGGTTTTCCATACGCTCTCGTTCAACCAGTCACCGCCTCGAACTCGATCTTGCAGGCCCAATGCGATTTCGTTAACCGCGTTCGCAATGAAATCCTCAACATCTTCCGCGAACTCTCGTTGTTGCAGTTCAACCCAGCGCTCCAGAGCCTGAAGACGTTGTTTTACTTGTTCGACGGTAGACGAGATTGCGTCATACACCTTTGTAACGAGTTCTCGTCGTAAAGCTAAGGACTCACGCTGTCTGAACAGTTCATCAGCGTCGGCCTTGATCTGTTGCACCAAGCCCTGACACATCTTGCGTGCCGCTTCCACGTCTTGCGGCTTTCCCTCGGCTAACTTGTTTGAGATCTCTTCCACGAGCTGGGCATGGCCGTAGGCAAAGGCTACCCCCAGAACGCCATCCAACCTTTGGTCTCTCTGTTTGACGAATCCTTTGATAATATTGAAGAAGCTGCGTTCCCTCGGGGGCACGAAATTGGACAGGTCACGCGGATCGACTCGCGTGTTCAATGCCTTTGCCACCCGGGCATAAAGGTCGTGAGCCGCATCCCCTTGGAGTGCTACAATTGGCGCCGTCAACTCCAGCGCCGCCTTTCGAACTTCACCAGGCAGTGATGCAGACGCCGCCTTGAGTTCCCTAAGTGCCCCATCGAGATCGCTCCTGCCGGATGCCAAAGCGCGCATGACGATCGCGGCAAGCAAGGCGGGGCCATCCGATGTGGACAACTCAGGGTCATTCATGCTTTCGGCGATTTTGCTAACCGTCTTGACGCAACAAGTGTATTCAAGGATGGTAATAGGACCATTGGCCATCGCCAATGCGGCTAACACGCGAGCAAGGACCGCAACAAAGTCAGCGACTTCCTCCTCGGCGTCTTCGACGTTCGGGATCATGAGTTCCTTCATCGCAACCTCTCCTAATTATCAAGGGCCTCATTATCAAGGGGTTCGGAAACTTCTCATTGCATTAGGTTCGTTTAATTATAGTCAGTGGAAACGCGAAATATGGCGAAATTCGGTGACCTGCCCCAAGGCTTGGTTAAACCCGGATGACTCGCATGCCCGCCTGGCCGGCCAACCTGAGCGTGGCGCCGCCGCAATCGGCAAAGCCTTCGGGGCACTGCCCGCCATCGCCGAAAGCCATGTCGAAGAAGCCGCGCTCGCCTGCCGGGAAGGCTGGCCCGGACATCGGCCCGGACGGCGCCGCGCCGGGAACGTCGCGCCCATGGCGATGTGGTGCTGGCTGGCCGTGCGCGGGCGGCGATCGCCCCGCTGAATCCGCGCCTGACAGCGGAAACCCGCGACGCGGTCTTTCGCAGACTGATCCGTTAATATCGGCGGCCATACCTTCCCATTCTTCGCACGGCTAACTTGAGCGTATTTGAACTTTGAAGTCAAGGATCGAGGACCACCGGAGAGCGCGCGCCCGCTTGCGCGTCCCTGAGTTCAAAGTTCAGATACGCTTTGCCGCCGCCATATAATGAGTGACATTCCGTGCGCAAGATGCGCGGGAAATAAAGCAACACCCTTGCTTCAAGCTGGAGGCTTCCCGCCCCGGCCACGCTACAACGGCGCGGCGTGGGTTTCGATCCGCGGCGGCGGCAGCGCCTCTGTCTTGGCGATCCCGGCCTTCACGGCGGACTGAATTTTTTCGAAGGCACGAACCTCGATCTGGCGCACCCGCTCGCGTGAAATGTCGAATTCATCGGACAGCGCCTCGAGTGTCATCGGTTCGTCGGCAAGCCGCCGCGCCTCGAAAATGCGCCGCTCGCGCGGATTTAACACGCCGAGCGCATTGCGGAGCGCGGCGAGACGATTGCCGGTCTCTTCCCGTTCGGCAAGAGTGTGCTCCTGGCTGGCGGCGTTATCGACAAGCCAATCCTGCCATTCCCCCTCGCTTTGCTCGCGCAGCGGCGAATTCAGCGAGGCGTCCCCCGCCATCCGCCGGTTCATGTCGATGACGTCCTTTTCGCTGACGCCGAGCCTGCGCGCGATCGTCTTGACTTGGTCGGGACGCAAGTCGCCGTCATCGAGCGCCGAAATCTGGCTCTTCGCCCGCCGCAAATTGAAGAAAAGCTTCTTTTGGCTCGCTGTCGTTCCCATTTTCACGAGCGACCAGGAGCGCAGGATATACTCCTGAATCGAGGCGCGGATCCACCACATCGCATAGGTCGCCAAGCGAAACCCCTTGTCTGGCTCGAAACGCTTGACCGCCTGCATGAGACCGACGTTGCCTTCCGAAACAACTTCGCTGATCGGCAGACCATAGCCCCGGTAGCCCATCGCGATCTTGGCGACAAGCCTGAGATGCGAGGTCACGAGCTTATGCGCCGCGCCGGGATCCTCATGCTCGCGCCAGCGCTTGGCGAGCATATATTCCTCCTGCGGCTCCAACATCGGAAACCGCCGGATTTGAGTGAGATAACGAGCAAGCCCGCTTTCACCCGAAATCATTGGCAAGGCAGCACTCATTGCACCTTCTCCTTGGGACCCCTTTGACAGCGGATCCCCTTGGCCGCTTCCCATGCCGGCCATGCGATTCGACAATATAGAATGCCGCGACCGTGGCCGAAAGAGGCCTAGGCAAGGCATTCGGATTAAACTTTGGCAATATTCCACAACTCAAAAGGTTCACGCCGTACGATTCAAAAGAATTTTACCGCCTCTAACCCCACCCTTAAATTACGCTGGCTTTGGGCGCGGCGTTACGCGGCGCGGTAAATTAAGTGTGAAACCTTGCGCGAAACGCGCATCCTACCGCCGTTTCCTTGCGCCAGACTGGCGCCGGCGGGCGGATCAAATCTCTTGCCCAGGTCTCGCCGCATCCCCGCCGGCGAGGGCGTCGCGCAGGCGTCGCAGGTCTGGCGGCAGGGCGCTCGTAAAGCACAGTTGGACGCCGGTCACCGGATGCGGGAACCCGAGCGCCGCCGCGTGCAAGGCTTGCCGGGAGAGCGATGCCAGGCAGGCCCGGGCTTCGGGCGGGAGCCGCGCCGTTTTGCTCTTGAAACCGGTGGCATAGACGGGGTCGCCCAGCACCGGATGGCCAATATGCGCCATGTGGACGCGGATTTGATGGGTTCGCCCTGTCTCCAGGCGGCATGAAATAAGGCTCGCTTCGCCAGCAAAGCTCTCGATGAGCCGCCAATGGGTCAGCGCGCGGCGGCCGCGCCCGGCCGGCACGACGGCGATCTTTCGGCGGCCGGTGGCATGACGGGCGAGCGCCGCGTCGATGGTGCCGGATGGCCGCGCCGGGGTGCCCCAGACAAAGGCCAGGTACGCGCGTGCAAGCGGTAAGGTTTTGCCGTGATCGGCGAAAAGCCTGGCCAGCCCGTGATGCGCCGCGTCCGTCTTCGCGGCCACCAAAAGCCCAGAAGTGTCCTTGTCGAGCCGGTGCACGATTCCGGCCCTCCTCACGCCTCCTATCCCTGAGAGGCTCGCGCCGCAATGGGCGAGGAGCGCATTGACGAGCGTTCCCGATTGATGTCCCGCGGCCGGATGCACCACGAGCCCGGCCGGCTTGTCGATGACGATCAGATGTTCG
>JBATYB010000502.1:0-2779 GCA_049673825.1 Methylocella sp.
GCGCTGCGCCCCGCGGAACCGCGCGACGCCGCGCGGCTCCTCATTGTCCGGCCGCATGGCTCGCCGCGTTTCGAGGACCGCGCGGTCCTCGACCTGCCGGCTCAACTTGCGCCCGGCGGCGTTCTCGCCGTCAACGACACGCGGGTCATTTGCGGGGGGCTCCATGGGGTCAGAGTTCGCGGCAAAACCTCGGCCCGGATCGAGGCAACCTTGATTGGACGCGAAGGCGAAACGGTGTGGCGCGCCTACGTGCGGCCGGCGAAAAAGCTGAAACGAGGCGAAATCGTTCGCTTCGCCGCCGCAAACGGCATGGAGAGCGGCGCGGAAAGTCTCGATGCCGAGGTCGTTGCAAAAGGCGGCGAAGGAGACGTTTTGCTGAAGTTCGTTGTGTCCGGCGAGAAGCTCGAAAAGGCAATCGAACGAATAGGCCAAATGCCTCTGCCGCCTTATATTTCCAGCCGGCGGCGGGCCGACGAACGTGACACGCAAGATTATCAGACGCTGTTCGCGCAAAAGCCCGGCGCGGTCGCGGCGCCGACCGCAAGCCTGCATTTCACGCCAAGGCTTGTTGCCGGGCTTGCCGCGCGGGGTGTCCTTATTCAAAGAGTTACGCTGCACGTGGGGCCGGGCACATTCTCGCCGGTCAAGGCGAAGGACACCGCGGACCACAAGATGCACGCCGAATGGGGCGAGGTTAGCCAAGCGGCGGCCGACGCCCTGAATAAGACACGCGCCTCGGGAGGGCGGATCATTGCCGCGGGGACGACAAGCTTGCGGATTCTCGAAGCCGCGGCGACGCCGGATGGAAGGCTCGCGGCTTTTGCCGGCGAAACGTCGATCTTCATCACGCCGGGCTATAAGTTCAAGGCGGCCGATGTGCTGTTGACCAATTTCCATCTGCCGCGCTCGACGCTTTTCATGCTTGCCGCCGCCTTTTCGGGGCTTGAGACCATGCGCGCTGCCTATGCTCACGCGATCGCCGAACACTATCGGTTCTATAGCTATGGCGACGCATGTTTGCTGTTTCCGGCCGCCGCGGAGAATGGCGCGTGACGGGTATTTTCCGTTTCGACGTTTTGAGCCAGGACGGGCGCGCGCGCTCGGGAATGATTACGACCCCCCGCGGAACAATCCGGACGCCCGCGTTCATGCCGGTCGGCACGGCTGGAACCGTCAAGGCGATGCATCCCGAAACGGTAAAGGCGCAGGGCGCCGATATCGTGCTCGCCAACACCTATCATCTCATGCTGCGGCCGGGCGCGGAGCGAATCGCGATGCTCGGCGGCCTGCATAAATTCATGAACTGGCCGGGGCCGATCCTGACCGATTCCGGCGGGTTCCAGGTGATGTCGCTCGCCAAGCTCCGAATGTTGGATGAGAACGGGGTAACCTTTCAATCCCACATCGATGGCGCGCGGCATGTGTTGACTCCCGAGCGGGCGATGGAAATTCAGGATCTGCTCGGCTCCGATATCGCGATGCAGCTCGACGAATGCGTCAAACTTCCTTGCGCGGAAGCGGAAGCGCGCCGCGCCATGCTCTTGTCGCTGCGATGGGCGGAGCGCTCCAAGGCGGCGTTTGTGGCCATGCCCGGACGCGCGGTGTTCGGCATCGTCCAGGGCGGCGCGGCCGAATCCTTGCGGATCGAAAGCGCGAAGGCGCTCGCGGACATGGGATTTGACGGGTACGCGCTGGGCGGGCTTGCCGTCGGCGAGCCGCGGATGGTCATGCTCGCCGTGATCGAATGCGTGCTGCCCTGGCTGCCTTGGGCCAAGCCCCGCTATCTCATGGGCGCCGGCACCCCGGACGATCTGCTGGAGGCCGTGCGGCGGGGCATCGACATGTTCGATTGCGTGTTGCCGACGCGCGCCGGACGCCATGGTCTTGCCTATACGAGGTCCGGGCGGCTCAATTTGCGCAATGCCCGCCACGCCGGCGATCCGTCCCCGGCCGATCCGCTGTCGGGTTCCGCAAGCGCCCGGACATATTCCCGCGCGTTTTTGCACCACCTCGTCAAATCGGGGGAGATTCTCGGCATGATGCTGCTGACCGAGATTAATCTCGCCTATTACCAGGATCTGATGGAGGAGATGCGCCGCGCCATAGCGGCGGGCAGGTTTGACGATTTTTGCGACGCGGCCAAGACGGCTTGGCGGACCGGCGAGACACGTGGCAAGCTTGAGCTTGATGGGCAAAGCGTTCTCGCCTAATTCTGAAACGCCGGATGGTTTCTGGCCAATCATGCCAAATTCCCTCGTGGAAACGTACAATCGGGGTATTAGGTAAATTTACCGATTAGTGTTATGCTCCCAAACAAATTCGTCCGGTTGACGAAAGGAGTTTTGGGTGGAGCACGTGCAAGAACTTTTGCAAAAATGGGATGATCGGGCGCGCGCCCGGTATCCGCGCATGGAGATTTCCGGCGAAGGGCTGATGCTCGGCGCGGGAACGGTCCTTGCCGGGATGGCGCGGGACGAGCGGGGCCGCCCGCGCCTCGCGCTCGACGATGAGCCGCGCGCGTTTGCGCTCCTCGCGACGGCGTATGGCCGGCCGGTGGAGCCTTACGTCCTGGCAAAAATGCACCGCGCGGCGGAGCTATGGAACGAGGGGGAGAAAGCCCTCGCCCATATCCATCTCGCCTTCGCGCGTCTGCCGCCGTGCGACGGCGAAGACCAAATGCTGCGGCTTTTCCTCGCCGAAAAATGCCTCGCGGCGGGTGTGACGCCGGCCGAATTAATGAAGGCGCAAGGTTTCGATCCGGCGCCGCTCGGTCTCCTAA
>JBATYB010000503.1:0-1994 GCA_049673825.1 Methylocella sp.
GCGGCGTGCTACGCGGTGGTGGGCGGTGACGGGCTCGAACCGCCGGCCCTCTCGGTGTAAACGAGATGCTCTACCAACTGAGCTAACCGCCCCCGCTCGCCGCTTCATGCGGCGCCAGATGGTCGCACGCCGGGATTCGCGCGGCAATGCCGTTGGGGGCACTCCGGTGGACGTCCCGGTCCAAACCATCCCGCGCGCCGCCGGCCGTTGGCCCTGCCGGATGCCTTGGCGTTGATGTGTAAAGACACGAAGATCAGTGCAACAGACCACGGGCCGCCTGGTGCACGGAACTTGCTCCGCGATGAAGCGCCGCCCGCTCCGGCGTCGCCGTTTCGTCAAAGAGCTCGGCAAGTTTCTCGGTCATCGCGCCGCCGAGTTCCTCGGCGTCGACGATCGTCACCGCGCGGCGATAATAGCGCGTCACGTCATGGCCGATGCCGATCGCGATGAGTTCGACCGGCGAGCGCGTCTCGATCTCCTCGATGACGCGGCGCAAATGCTTTTCGAGATAATTGCCGGGATTGACCGAGAGCGTCGAATCGTCGACCGGCGCGCCGTCGGAAATCATCATCAATATACGGCGCTGCTCGGTCCGCGCGAGCAGCCGCTTGTGGGCCCAATCGAGCGCCTCGCCGTCGATGTTTTCCTTGAGCAGACCTTCGCGCATCATCAGCCCGAGATGTTTGCGCGATCGCCGCCAGGGCGCATCGGCGGATTTGTAAATGATATGGCGAAGATCGTTGAGACGGCCGGGCGAAGCTGGCTTATTTTCCTGCAGCCAGGCTTCGCGCGATTGGCCGCCCTTCCAGGCGCGGGTCGTAAAACCAAGAATCTCGATCTTGACGCCGCAACGCTCCAGCGTGCGGGCCAAAATATCGGCGCAGCTGGCGGCGACGGTGATCGGGCGCCCGCGCATCGAGCCGGAATTATCAATAAGCAGCGTCACCACCGTATCGCGGAACAGGGTGTCCTTCTCGCGTTTGAACGAGAGCGGCTGCCGCGGATCGACGATGATGCGCGGAAGCCTCGCTGGATCGAGGATGCCCTCTTCCAGATCGAACTCCCAGGACCGGCTCTGCTTCGCCATCAGGCGGCGCTGAAGACGATTGGCAAGCCGCGCGACAATTGAGGAGAGGCTATTTAATTGCTTGTCGAGATAGGAGCGCAGCCGTTCGAGCTCTTCGGCGTCGCAGAGGTCTTGCGCCGCGACGACCTCGTCAAATTTCTTGGTGAAGGCCTTGTAGTCCGGGCTGCGGGGTTCGGCGCGCGAGGGTGGGGGCGGACGGCTCGGATCGCCGCCTTCGCCGGACGGGCTGAGCTCGGCGTCCCCGGTGGATTCGCCGGTTGGCGCGTCGGCGGCGTCTATCTCGCGTTCGTCCATGGGATCGGAGGAAGCCTCGACCGTTTCGCGCCGGCTCGCGTCGCCGGGGTGATCTTCCGCGCCTTCCTCGGGCCGGCTTTTCTCGGCGTCATCCGGCTCGCCCGCGACGCCTTCTTCCTCTTCCGGATTGCTGTCGAAGCTGCCCTCGTCAATCATTTCGAGCGCCGTCAACAGCTTGTGGACGGCAACCGCGAAGGCCCGCTGATCCTCGATCTCCCGCCCAAGCTTGTCGAGATCGGCGGCGGCGCGTTCCTCCACCCATGAGCGCCAGAGATCGACGATCCTTTGCGCATTCTTGGGCGGCTTGCGCCCAGTCAAACGCTCGCGCACGATCATCGCGAGCGCGTCTTCGAGCGGTGCCTCGGCGCGGACCGCGATATCGCCATAGCGGGCGCGCTGAAAGCGGTCGTCGAGCATCGCATCGAGATTGCCCGCGACGCCCGGCATCCGGCGCGATCCGATCGCATCGACGCGCGCCTGCTCCACGGCATCGAAAACCGCGCGCGCGGCGGGGCCTGGCGGGGTCAGTCGCCGGTGGACGTCCTTGTTGTGGCAAGCTCGTCGTAGCGCCATCGAATCGGCGTGGCCGCGCAGGATCGCGGCGTCCCGCGCG
>JBATYB010000504.1:0-2114 GCA_049673825.1 Methylocella sp.
TGCATAAAGCCGTTCTTCACGCATCGTTCGCAGCCGCAGTGATAGCAAACAACCATCTCCGCCTCCCCTTCGGGTCAGAAAGGGAAAGCGCAGGAAGGGAATTATCGATGATTGGTCAACACTCTCACAATTATCGCCTTTTAGCGATATCCGGTGTTCCTCCGTGCAATATCCATGCGGCGCCGCAACGTTCAGGACGTGGTTGCGGTTTTTTTGCTAATTTTCATTACATAATTATATTAGGACGAAAGAGCGGTAAGCGAAGGAGCGATTAAAATGAACAAACTGGACCGGCCGCGCGAAATCATAGAATATTGTCTGAAACCTCTTGCTTTATCCACCGCAACGGAGGAATACAAGGAAGTCTATCGACGGCTTGAGCATGTGATAAAAACACTGCAGGTCATGGCCGCCAGAGACAAAAGACCCGTCGCGATCGACTTTTCCAATATGAAAACCATTAATATCAATGAGGCCGCGCATGGCGACGACGCGTAAGTAACACTGGTCTCCTGTCGGCTCCGTTCGACGCGTCAAACGCAACAGTACCGCAAATCTCTTACGATGTTCGCGCGGCTCGAAGGCTGGCGGCATGTCAAGGTCACCGATCGCCAGGCAGGGTTGTCGATATGGCCGAGTCCGGACGCGGCGCCGTTTCGTCCCACTGCCGCAATCGCCGGACAGACAAACCCTCATCGGCAAAATCGAGACCCTAGCGTAGCCGCGTGTGGCCCGAAACCACGCTGAACGCCAGGGTTGTGGTTTTGCCATGCCGGTGGGCAGCGGCTCGGGTCCTGTGCCAATGGCCATGGCGCGCCCAGCGGTGTCTCGTCCAGCTGTGTCTCGTCCAACGGTGTCTGCTCGCGTGGCGGGCGCCATGCTCGTGACCCGAATCCCCCGCCATGGCCACCTGGGCATTTGCATGTCCGGGTGTTGCCGCCGCGTCCTGGCTGTCCCCGCCAAGGCCGCGGGCGAGGGGACCGAACAAGGCCAGGCACTGATTGTAGGCGTCCGCCGCCTGAATTTTTTCGCAGTCGTCGATGCTGCGCGGAGCGGCTTTCGATTGCGCGGGGACCGCGACGAGCGCGGCTACGAAAACGGCGGTGAAAATGGATCGCATGGGTTTATCCTCTGAGGCTCGCGCCGGTCTTCTTCGCGACCTCGGCGACGATCTTGCCGGCGGCGGCGTCGATCTCGGCCTCGGTCAGGGTTTTTTCGCGCGGTTGCAAGGTGACGGATATGGCGACCGATTTCTTGCCCGGAGGTATGCCCTTGCCTTCATAGACATCGAAAACGCCGACGTCCGCGACAAGCGCGCGTTCGGCCGACGCGGCCGCCTTCACGATATCGGCCGCCTTCACGGTTCGATCGGCCAGGAAGGCAAAGTCGCGTTGCACGGGCATGAACTCCGGAAGTTCGAGCTTCGGTTTGGCCTTTGTGGACCGCGATTTCGGCGCCGGTATGTCATTGAGGAGCAGCTCGAAACCGGCGACCGGCCCCTCGGCGCCAAGGGCTTCGAGGTTGCGCGGATGGATCTCGCCAAACGCGCCAATGACATTTTTTGGCCCCAATTGGAGGGTGGCCGAGCGGCCAGGGTGAAACCATGCCGGTCCACCGGAAACAAGCCGCAAGCCGCGGGGCGGCACGCCGAGCGCCGAAAGAAGCGCGAAAGCGTCGGCCTTGGCATCGAAGAGATCGGCCCCGGCGGACGGCATCGACCAATGCCTCCCGGTTCCATTGTCTTTCGCCATGCCGCGCCGGATCGCGCTGGCCGCGATCTTCTGACCTTCTTCGGCATCGCTCAAGAAGATTTGCCCGACCTCGAAAAGCGCGACATCGCCATGGCCGCGATCGGCATTGCGTTGCGCCGCCGCGATCAGACCTGGCAGCAGACTCGGCCGCATGTCCGAAAGCTCCGGGCCAATCGGATTGGCGAGCGAAAGAGAAGAAGCGCCGCCGCCAAAGATCAGCGCGCGCTGGCGCGAAACGAAGGACCATGTCACCGCTTCGACGAGGCCGTTGGCGGCAAGCGCCCGCTTGGCGCTCCTCGCCCGCGCTTGCAGCGGCGTCAGCACGGGTCCCGCGGCATGTTGCGCGGACGCGCGGGGCAATGG
>JBATYB010000505.1:0-5351 GCA_049673825.1 Methylocella sp.
ATGCAGGATCACATCGCGGGCTTGTCGAGGCAGCGTCTCGAAACGCGCATCGAGGCGGAACTTGAAATGCTTGCCGAGCGATTCGAGGGTTTGCAGATAATAGGGCGAGCTGGAGCGTGCCCAGGGAGCTATGGCGCCTCTGCGCAGGGTGAGCTTCGGATCGGGGACGATCAGCTCGGGATCGACGGTCTGCTCGATGCCGAGGCCGCCGCAGTGCGGGCAGGCGCCGAAAGGATTGTTGAAGGAGAACAGGCGCGGCTCGATTTCGGGGATGGTGAAGCCGGACACCGGGCAGGCGAATTTGGACGAAAAGACAATCCGCTTGGGAGAGCCGTTTTCGTCCCGCTCATCGGCATATTCGACAATCGCTATTCCGTCGGCGAGCTCGAGCGCGGTCTCGAAGCTTTCCGATAATCGCGCCTCGACCCCGGGGCGCACCGCGATCCGGTCGACCACGACATCGATGTCGTGCTTGAGCTTTTTGTCGAGCTGCGGCGCGTCGGCGATTTCATAAAATTGCCCGTCGATTTTCAGACGTTGAAAGCCGCGCTTCATGAATTCGGCGATTTCCTTGCGATATTCGCCCTTGCGGCCCCGAATGACCGGCGCGATCAGATAGAGTCGCGTGCGCTCGGGCAGCGCGATCACGCGATCGACCATCTGGCTCACCGTCTGGCTCTCGATGGGGAGTCCCGTCGCCGGCGAATAGGCGACCCCGATGCGGGCGAAGAGCAGCCGCATGTAATCGTAAATCTCGGTGACGGTGCCGACCGTCGAGCGCGGGTTTTTCGAGGTCGTCTTTTGCTCGATCGAGATCGCCGGCGACAGGCCGTCGATCTGATCGACATCGGGCTTTTGCATCATTTCCAGGAATTGGCGGGCGTAGGCCGAAAGAGATTCGACATAGCGGCGCTGGCCTTCGGCATAGATCGTGTCGAAGGCGAGCGAGGATTTTCCCGACCCGGAAAGGCCGGTGAAGACGACGAGCTTGTCGCGCGGAATGGTCAGATCGATGTTTTTAAGGTTGTGCTCGCGCGCGCCGCGGATTTTTATCACGCGGCCTTCGACGGCTTTTTCCGCCGGTCCCTCCGGGGGCAAATCCTTGCGCGATTTTCCGCGCCCCGGCGCGGACGCCGGTAAATGCTCAGGCGCGGGCCCCGGCGAGCCGGAACGCGTCACCAGGCCGGAGCCAGCGGACGGCTTTGGTGTCTTCATCGATCCTGTCTGAATGCGGCAACCCAAGGCGCCGGGAGACCCTTGCGCCGGACGCAAAAACCTAGCCCCAATGTAGCGGGCTTGAGACGGTTTGCCATTTATTTATGGCGAAATCCCCGCGCCGCGCCCGTGTTTTCCCCGTTCGCGCGTCGGGTTGCCCGAGCGTGATTTGAATTTTGAACCCGGTTTGATATTGCTCCTAGTCTGTCGCAATTGCCATGCGCGCAAAGGTTGCGGCTAAAATTTCGCCCCTGGCATCGGGAGAATTTCATAGCGCAAGCCCCGCTTGGACCGGATCGCCGGGTCGCCCGCTTCGAGCGCGCGGACGGCCGCTTCATCGGCCACCCGGACAAGGGCAAGACCCCACCCGCCCTTCGGATCGGCGACCAGGCCGAAGACGATCGCCGTGCCTTCGCGCAAATGTTGGTCCCAATAGGCCGTGTGTTCCTGCATGACGGCGGCTTCCTCCACGTTCTTGTCCTGCGCGAAGGCTGGCCGGGGAGGGAGCGCCCGGCAGAGGAAGAAACGGGAGGCTTCGCTGCCTCGCTCCGGGAGGATATGCCGTTCGAGTCTCACCCAAGCACGCGCAGCCATCCATTTTCGCGCTTTCGGCACGCTTCCGGTTGTCCCGCGAAGCCCTCGTGCCGGACAATGAGGCGCGTGCCGCGGGCAGTCGCTTCCAGCCGGTAAATGACCGTGGTAACTGGCTCTACGTGCCAATCCGCTTTCCACGACTTGACCAATTTGCGCGGAAAATCGACCTCTGGAAACCCGCCTTCCAATGAGAAAAGCTGACCATCGGCGAGGCGGGCGCCGTCAGCGCTTGTCAAGGTTCTTGACTTACCGCATTTCCTTGCGCGAACCGGCTTCAGGCACAAAGCTCGCAAGCTGTCCCGGCCGCGGCTAATAGGTGAGGGTCACCACGATCGTGTCGTTGTAAGTGCCGGGCGAGGGCGTCGCCTGCGGCGCAATCCGGCCATAGACTATCACGGATTGGGCGAGGCCCGAGCCGGTGCCGGTCAACGTGTTGGTTCCGATGGTATTGCCGAAGGGAAGGCTCCGGGCCGCGTCGCGGTAAAGCCCGTAGAGAACGAACGCCGCCCCGTTGGTCATCTTGCGCTGGGTGGGGTCGGTCGCCCCGGAGAGCCCGCCATCGAGGCCGATATTGTAGGGCGTGCCATTGGTGCAGTAGGGCGAGAGCGTCGTGGTCGCGTCCGTGTTGGCCGCGAGCACACCCGCCGTGCCGAAATTGAGATTGTTGGTCGCGATTGTGCAGGTGGTGGGCACGGTGGCGGTTACGTTGAAGGTCGTCGTCGCGGTGCTGGGAAGGGTCCCGCAGCCGAGGCCGACGGTGCCATATTTGATCTCGGCGTCCATCCCAGTGAAGACGCTGAGGTACGACCCCGCCGCGACGGTCTGCTGGCCGGAAAAAACCCGGCCATAGACGGTGCTGGTCACGGTGTTGGAGCCGAGGAGCAGCGGGACATTGATCGAGACACTCCCCGCGCCCGCGCCCGCCCAGAGATCGGAGCCCCAGACGGCGGTTCGCGCCGCATTCGAATATAAACTATAGCTTAGCTGGTTTGCCCCCGATTTCATGAAACGGTTGGCGGCGTTCGTCGCGCCCCCGCTTCCCACTCCAAGGTTCACGCACACCTGCACAGTCAGCAAAGCAAGGCCCGAGCAAGTGATCGAAACGGTCGCGGTCGTGTCGACAGCGGCGTTGGCGGTCACATCGACCGATCCGAACGCTACGGTGGTGACCGTGAAGCTGCAGGTGGCCGCGCGCGCTTTGGAAAAAAAGCCGCCCCAGAAGCAGACGGCCATCGCAAAGGTGGCGACACAGCGAAAAAACACCCTCATCGGCAAACCACCGGCCCGATCGAGACCTGGCTATCGCCTTGCGGCGCATAGGCGAATTCCGCCCGGCATTCCCCGCTCGCAAGCTCGACGATGGCGATGTTGTTGGCCTCGAGCCCTTCAATAAAAGCGCGCCCGTCGTAGCCGACGACGAAACCCCGTCCGCTCGCGGTCTTGCCGCGCAGGCCCGCCTGGAGCGGCTGGCCGTTCGCGCCATTGAGGATGACGATGGCCGACCGGACATCGGTCACAATTCCGAAATCGACCAGGACGCCGCTACGGTCCGGCGGCGCCACCAGTTCCTGGGTCGTGGCGATCGACGCGTTGAGCGGCAAATCGCGCGGATCGATGGAAATCTTGTTGGGCTGGTAGGCGTTCAGCGTCGGCACGATCGCCATGCCGCTCGCATCCGTGCGGGCGACCGGCCGGTTCTCGTAAGATACATCGAGGCCTGGCGCCCCGGCATCGACGACCGCGAAGGCGTCGTCGATCCGGTTGGCGAAAAATATGTCGCCGCCGGCCGCGACGATCGCGCCTTGCTGCGAAATCGTTCCGGCAAAGCCCGCTTGCGACTGGGTCGCCGTCGCCTCGACCTCGCCGTAATTTCCGCGATAGGCGGCGCTCGCCAACCGCAGAGTCTGGTCGCCTTCATAATCCGACAACCGCCAGCCGTAGCTCCCGGGCTCCTGGCCCAGAGGTTTTGTCACGTCGCTCGCGACGATGAGGCCGGACTGGTCGCGGCTTGCGCCGCTCGACGCCGTCACGCCGTCACCGAGCGGAATCGAAAGACCGAGGGAAATACCGGCGTTCCGGGGGCTGTCGAGGCCGGCATAGGCCGTCGCGAAGAAAGTGGCCCCTTTGAACACTTGCCGTGAATAGCCGGCATCGAGGAGTTCCACCCGGTTGCCAAACAGATCCTCCTCGTGGACATAACCGAAATTGATCGAGCCGCCGAGGAGCGGAACAGGCACGCCAATCGAGAATTGATCCTCGATCTTGGGCGGCCGCAAGGACGATAGCGGATTCTGCAGGGACAAGCCCGGCGCGAAGGCGGTGGGCGGAAGGGCCGTCACCGGAGCGAGCTCAAATGGCCGCGCGGTCACGGAGGCGAGGTCATCGTAGCTTCCAAGGGTCCGCAGCGTCGAAGCCGAGAGCGACACGCCGAAAAGGGTCGTGTCGAAGGCGGCGTAGACTTGCCCGCCCGAGGACCCGGCGCGCGTGCTGCCGGCGAAGGCCGCGCTGAGGACACCAGCCCTGTCGATGCCGAGGCTCGCGCCGATGCCGCCATTGGCGAGGTCATTGGTTCCTTCCGCGTGGGCCTCCAGGGTGAGGTGATCGGACAAGCCGTAGCGCAGACTTGCCGATCCGGCGGGCTCGCCGTCATAGACGTTCGAAAGGGTGCCGTAAAACAAACGCGGGAAGCCTGCTTCCGCCGAGAAATCGACCAAGCCGGCGCGCAACAGCTGGTTCGAGACCAAGAACGGCAGGGTGGTCTCGACGTCGCGGCCGGAGGAATCCCGGACGACGACGCTGGCGTCGCCCTGCCCCGACAAAATCGGCAGATTGGTCATCCGGAATGGGCCGCTGTCGACATCCTGCGAGATCGTCCGCACGTCGTTGACATAAACATCGACCGTCGAGGGGACCGCCGCCGAACCGCTGAAGCTCGGCAAGGGCAGCGTGACGAGGTCCGGACGAATGGCAAAATCGCGTTGGACCTGAACGCCGCCGAGACGAATCGGCCGCGTCCAGGCGAGACCGCTCGAAATCGTATCGCCGGCACGGTAGGTCACAATGCGTTCCGGGTCCTTATAGGTCCACGTGGAATCGAGCCGCAGGTGCTGCGATTCGACGCCGCCGCCGGTGTTCGAGGCCAGGATGCCGCTTTGCGAAACGACGCCGCAAGGGCTGAACAGACGCGCGTCGAGCGTCGCCGAGGCGCCCTGGAACTGCCAATTGGTCAGCAGGCTGTTGCGCCCGCCGCCGCCGAAAAGCAGGTAGTTCAACACGGCGCCCGTGCTCGGCTGAGTGTCCGGCAAAGGTTTTCGGGGGCCACGCATGTCGTAGAGCTGCGGCAAGCGGCCGGCGTCGGCGACGGCGATATCGATGCTCTGCTTGGCTTCGTCGTAGCGGTAGGAAACCCCCGGCAGCCCGGCAAGGGCGACCTCGTCATCCTCGCCATAGCGATCGGGCACTTTCAAATGGAGCTCCTCCAACTCCTTGCGCTTTGCGCTCAATTCCCCGTTAGCGTTTTGTAAAAACGCGCCGATGAGGCC
>JBATYB010000506.1:0-9863 GCA_049673825.1 Methylocella sp.
TGCATAAAGCCGTTCTTCACGCATCGTTCGCAGCCGCAGTGATAGCAAACAACCATCTCCGCCTCCCCTTCGGGTCAGAAAGGGAAAGCGCAGGAAGGGAATTATCGATGATTGGTCAACACTCTCAAAATTTTAGCCAAGATCACGTGGTCCTCCCTCGGCCCGATTGGCAACACGATTGCCGGCTCCGGGGGCGGAGCGCTGGCGGTCAAATATTGCAAGGCTTAGGCGGCTAGGGCGGCGGTCTCGACATCGGTTCGGCGCTTGTCCGCGTCGCAAGCGGCGCCGTGAGCGACGCTATTCTCACCGTCTTTGGCAACCTCTTCATGGATCCGGTCGATTATGAGACCGGCGCGAACGCGGAAACCGGCTTGGCGGCGTTATTTGCCGGTTTTTATCCGCTCCCATTCGCGGATAATCGTTGCTCGCGCCGCCGGATCATGGTTTGCCACCGTGAAGAGCCGTTGCATCGTCGCGGCGTCCGGGTAAATCGACTTGTTCTCGACGATGTCCTTGCCGATCGAGGATTTCGACGCGAGGACCGCGTTGGCGAGATGGGTGAAATTCGTGTTGCGGGCGGCGATCGCTGGCCGCAAGAGGAAGTCGATAAAGGCGTAGGCTTCCTTGACATGCGGCGCATCCTTGGGAATTGCGAGATTATCGAGCGACATCAAAGTGCCTTCCTTGGGAATAGTGTAATCGATTTCAATCCCATTATCTGCCTCCCGCGCACGGTCGCGGGCGCGAAAACCGTCTCCGGAATAGCCAACGCCAAGACAAATGTCGCCATTGGCCAGCGCATCCGCGAAGCCGGCGGAGTCGAATTTTTTCACGTCGCGCCGCATGCCTCTTAACAGTGCCGCGGCACGCTTGAGATCGCTCTGGCGCATCGACGCCGGATCGGCCCTAAGATAGTTAAGCGCGATCGCAAACAGATCTTCGCCGTTGTCGAGGACGGTAATGCCGCAGCCGGCGAATTTCTTCAAATTCCCTGGCTTGAAGAGGATGTCCCAAGAATTTAGCGAAGCACCGGCTGCAGCGTCGCCCAAAAGTTCCTTGGCCTTTTCGACATTGTAGGCTATGCCCACCGTAAACCACATGTAGTTGACCGCATATTGGTTGCCCGGATCATGGACGCCAAGGCGCGCCATCACCTCCGGCCAAAGGTTCTTGCTGTTTGGAAGTTTGGTTTTGTCGAGTTTTTGGTAGAGCCCCGCCGCGATCTGCCTTTGCAGGACGGGGCCTGAGACAATGACAACATCGAAGCCGGTCTTGCCGGTCAGGAGCCGCGCCTCGAAAGCCTCGTTTGAATCGTAAGTGTCATAGGCGACCTTGACCCCTGTCTCCTTGGTAAAGTCCTCGATGACCTTGGGATCGATATCGTCGCCCCACCCATAGACGTTGACGGCCTTCTCTTGCCCGAGCGCGGGAACAGGCAGGCCGCACAAGCAAAGTCCAAATAACCAAAGCGCTGCGAAACAATTTTTCATGCGAAGCTTGCAACCCGGTGGGCCGTGGCGAATTGATGCCGCTCGCTCGAGAGATATAGGAAGTTGTGCCCGCCGGCAATTTGTTGGACGGGATTAATAAGTCCATGAGTCGCGGCGCGTTCAAGCGGCGCATTTGAGGGAGGGGGTCCGGTCGAGCGAGCGGAATTTTTTAACGGTCAGGCTAGGACGCCAGGCATAACCATTTGCCTCATGGGCGATGTCGTCTGCGTGATTGATCTTAGGGCATGCCTCTCGCGGCGAGAAATCGACGAGATCGTCCTTGTGTGACAACCGGTAAGAGGCGGCCGCATGAATGAAGGGCGTCAGGGCGTGTCGCGACAAGCCGCCACTCTGGTCAGAAGCCGATAGTGCCGCGCAAACAACGATACCTCACCCTTTCGAGAGAATCGCACAGAATTCAAATCGCCCAACAGGAGTGTTATAAATTCGCTCTACCCTAAGTTTGCTCAATCCCAACTGATAGAGTTGACTCAAGATACTTTGAAAGGTACTGGGCGTAAAATGCCAAGCATGTGTGTCAAGATAAACACCAGCGTTGTTAACGAGTTGGTCTATCGCACTTTTGATACAATCGAGACCTTGCTGTTGCGCCACGGGGAGTCCGTGATCTCCATGCCAGTGCTTAACAGGGTCATTGTGAGTTCTTAAAACACAGATCTCCAATACGCTTTTCGGGTAGTGTAACCGTCTTTGTTCAATGTGAGCCCCGAGTACGTCCGCGATTGTGCTTTCGGAGAGGAAGTGATCGAAACAAAACCGTTTGTCAGGTACAATGAGAAAATAGTTTCCGCCGTCCCGTAAAATTCGCGACACTTGGCTTAAATGACGAACCAGATCCGGCTGATGTTCAACGCAATGCGAACTGAACACTTGATCGAACTGGTCGTTTATAATGCCCAGGTCTCCGGTCGGAGAGACGTAGTCGATAACAGGGGTCTCCATAATTGGATACTGAACTTGTTTGGCCCTCTCAATTAACTCCTCGCGGCCGGCAATATCGAAGTACCGAACCTTATCTCCCCGCATCTGAGGACGGCAGAATGGTCCAATCTCCAACGTGTCCACTGTTTGGGATATGAGCGGCAGAAAATGCTCCCGCAACGACTGAGCAGATCCTGGCAGACCCTCGGCTTTTCCACAATGATCGAAGTGACTGATTAATTCGTCATCGGTAAGACATCTTAGATCGCTATTGGCGCTACGATAATAATCCAGGTCCAATACCGGAGGGAAATTAGCATTGTTCGTTTGCTGCTGTTGCATCAATCCCTCGTGAGTCGGCGCACCTATGCCGGTTGCAAAGTTTTCGCATTCTCCTGATGCGGCGCCCTCCACGCAACGTTGCGCGGGGAGGAAAAGCTGGCGAACAATCGCCTCGAAGTTGGGATTGAAAAAAGGGTCAGCGTCCAATGGCTATTCCCAGTTCCGGCGCATCCATAATGATCCGTTGCAACTACGCCTCCCGTTGTCACATTCGCTCGCTCGGCCCGCATTATTCACTGCCCAGCGTTTACATCAAGAGCCTGCCGAGTTCTTCGGCATTATAAACACTCACGGGCCGCGGTGCGTCTGGCTTCGATTGCCGGAACAGGCTGTCGAAAAATCCATTCCTTTCCCGAACATTCCCAGATTTCGGATAGATCGGGACGCATTTGACGAATGGACCTAGTTCGCACTTGCGACCGTCCGCTAGTTCTGGGGCGACATTCGCGCGCCGAATTGCGCTCGCGATGGCTTCCGCGATAGTGTCCTCGGTCACCCTATCAAGGGAAATGATGTTGTTGGCTACGCGGCCCAGGTCTTTGCCAAAACAGGAGTTTGTAATCGTGACAATTCCCGCTTCTGCCATTTCAAGCGGCGGGTAGCTTGGGTGCGGGGACAACATGAGAGAGATGCCAACGGACGCGGTCCGCAGATATGAACTATAATCTTCCAAGGTGAGTTTACCGACGATCTTTAAATTTTTCACTTGCGATACAACGTCTTTAGAATAGTCCTCGCCGGCGGAAATGATTTGCCACTCCCTGGCCATGGTAGGATTTCGTTGTTGCCAGAGACTTATTCCATCAGCTGCGAGTTCAAGGAGGTTTCTGGTTACAGACGGACGGCCATAGAAGAGGATGATTTTCTGCCTGTCCCTCTTCCCCTTCAGATGAATTTCTTCATTCCTCTTATAAGGCAGATAGTAACAATGAGCAAATTTATAGTCCTTCATGAGAAATTTACAAAGTTCGATCGAATTGATAATTGCAATCGTTTCATTTCCTCGTCTCAAAGTGTTTTCCGCAAGAACCCATTTGGTGCTCCAGCCGTAGAAGTTCGGCTCGAAATCTTGAATGAGATAGACGAGCTTGTTTGCCTTGCGAAAAAGTCTTTTTTGCGCATCGATGGCTTCGAACGCCAGATGAGCGGTCCACCAGGCGGTCGCGACGAAAATATCCGAGGGACGCAGCGTCAGTGGCTCGTCATCTCTCTCCACCGCGTCGACGACTTCATGCCGCTGATTTGTGTCATGGACGGACAAGGCGTTGTATTCATAATTGTTGAGCCGGGTTGATGCGTCCCATCGGGTAGGGGCATCCGTTACCACGATGCGAAAATCGGCTATCGACTCGTAGAGTTTTTCAAGATCGCTAAAGATGTTTAGCGCAGTCGAGACCCCACCAAAACTCTGCGACGGGTTGATTGTCGGCACTAATAAGTTTAACCGTGGCCTTTTATTCATTGACGGATAATAAATAATGGAACGCGTTTCAGGTATTGATTTTTCTGTCGTGGTACGACCGGATAGTTGTTTTAGAAGCAATGGACGGTAAGTCAGTGCAAGATTGAATAAAATATCGTCGTCATTTTTGGTTTGCAAGACGGCGTTCCTAACCGGATAATCCGCCGAATCAGAGAGTATTTTCGCCCAGCGAAACCCAGCAAGCTCGGCGAAATACAAAATTGTTCGTTCTATCGCATGGGCCAAAGTGCCATCGACTTGGCGAGCCTCATCCGGAAAGTCGGAAAATTGCAACTGTAAATCCAACAGGGGCCGAAGCGCGGCCGATCGACCCCAGAACATCGAACCCGACGGGAATTCGAGCAGACGCAATTTGTCGAGCACAAAACCGGCCCGGCTCAGGAGCGAGGCAGCGAGCTCAAAATCATAACCCCAATTGAGAATGCCACGCAACACAAACAAATGCTGAGGATATATTATTCCGACATTACAATCCAAAAACAACTTGAAGACACTTTTTACGATTTGCTGGCTTCCAAGAAGATTGGAAAGAAGGTAGTCGAGCCATCCTTCTAACGGATCGCCTCCATGGGGAGACCGTTTCGTATGTAGGTGTATAAAGTACTCATAATCGTTCAGAACGTGTGCATAACCCACGATAAACGGGGCGATATCCCGGCCCCGGTTTTCGAAAACCATGACCTCGACAGTTCCGTTTGAATAGGTCTTTAGGGATTGGAGAATGAGAGATTTCTTTGCGGCGGTGTCCGTGGATATAAAGAGATCCGTCTGAAATGGAACGTTCTTTAAATACTTCACGATTTTTGGGAATAATTCGGTGTAATACACGTGGATGATAGCGGCAACGCGGCGCACCGGTGGCGCGCCGAGTTCGATTTGGAAGGGAACCTCCAGGCAGTAATCATTTTCATTTAGGGGGCGAAGACTTGGCACGGCGTCCAAGGCGGTAGTTAGATTTGGAGTATGGATGAGTTGAAGGTGAGGCTCGCGCCCCGATTGGCGGCACGGGGATCGGCCTTGTTGGCGACCCGTTTCGATGTAGTGACGGAAAGGATTGACCCCGCTTGGGATAACATCTTTATTCTTAAGATAGTAATAGGTAGTGTGGAAATCGGCGCGAGGCCTACGCGCTTCCTTCCAGCCTGACGTTACATAATGTTTAATTGGATCTAGCTTAGCGTTCCTCACATCCGGATATTCAGAAAGATAATAATTAACGTCAAACTCTGGCGCTATGATAAAATAATCGAGTGCAAGGCTTCTATCCCGCTCATCCGGCGCTTGGGAAAGTCGCCCTTCTTCGCGGCCATGTAGCAGGTAATGGACAAAGGGATTTATTCCGGCTTTTGCAATATCCGGGTTCGAGGCGCGGTAATATAAGGTGTCGAAGTCGGGACGGGGGTTGAAACCTTCGAGCCACCCCTTAGCACAGTAATGTTCAATCGGATCTAGCCCGCTATTTATCACTTCTGGATAAGTTGATATATAGAATCTCTTATCGAATTGCGTTCTAAGTAAACGAGACGTTGCGCGAAAAGGTAGCTTCGCCAAATTGGAAAGCTTCCACAACATGTGTCTATTCGTTCTTGTATTTTTGCGGGGGTATGTAACCTGCAGCATGTCCTAAAATTCCACTTAAATGCAATGTTAGAATGGAACTCTGCCTACTTTGTAGTGGGAACGATTCGATACCTAGGACTCTGGCGAAAAAACGGCTCTCCCTGCAAAATCCCATCAACTCCGACTGGCAAAGGACCGCCTCTCCTTTAAACGCCGTCGGCCTTACGTTCAGAGATTTGCTTGACGCCATGAAGATCAAGGGCGCACGACAATCATTCGTGAGACGATGAATCATGTCGAAGCCCGCGGTTCCTATCCGATTTTCTCCAACTGGACGTAGAATTCCAGATTGCCGGGTTGCGTGTCCAGGAAGCGCAAAGGCTTCACCGGAAGGGAAAATTTGTCCCGAGCCCACTCGATCAAGTTCTTGAAGTGGTCTGGGGTGAACACCCACGCATGACAGTCGACATATCCGCCTTTGCGCCAATCCGAGATCGCGCGCTCTAGGTGTTCGACCGTATGGTGCGGGGCGAAATCATTCGCGGATTCCGGATCGTGCCATAAGGCTGTCGTGTCGGCCTTGACGACGTTCAGGAAGAAATCCGCTACATTCCACAAACCGGGCCGCGTCGCGACCTCGCGATAGGCCTGCTCTACCTCTTGCTTCGGTGAGAGCCGGCGCAGCACGTCGAGGCTGTAGCGCTTATCAGGTACAGTTAAGGCCAAGACCCCACCAGGATTGAGGACTCGGGCCGCCTCCCTGATCCATCCAATGAAGTCCGGGACGTGCTCGATTACGTGAGCCGCCACGATGAGATCGAAAGTCATGCCATTGAGGTTCGCCGCGATCCGGCCATCCGCCGCAACGAAGTCGACCTCGACAATGTCATCGATGTTGATGGACCGCTCGGTGGCGTATTTCTTTCGCAACCCGTCCGTCGAGACATGGTCCATATAGGCTACCTCGCGGGCGGCACCGCGGGCGACGATCGGTCTCGTCAATGGTCCGATTTCCAAAACGCTCATCGTCGAGAGATCGAGCCCTTTGATCGTGAAATGACGCGTATCGGGAGCCGGGTTCGGTATCGTCGGCGCTGGCATTATCGCCCCATTCGCTAGAGTCATTGGAGCTCAAGCGCCTTTTCGTCGCACATGACGCGAATGGCGCGCTCGGCTGCGCCGACTTTAGCATCGATCGCAACTTCGGCTGCCCTCTGCTCGACGACGCCTTCGATACCGTACAGGTGCTTCAGGAACAGCCGCATCACGTGAGACACGCCCTCTTCCGTGACCGACCGAAGGTCCTCTGCAAAATAGCGGCCACGATTGAAGCTGCCTGTGATCACCTCATATGAGGGAAAATAGGCGACGCCTTCGTTCTTCTTGGCCATCATCTCGGCCGCAACGCGCAGCACAGATTTCGAATAGGTGGTGGCAGACAGAACGTGTTCGGCCGTCGCGGTCGCCACCAGCGGGACCGGCGAGACCGTCAGGATCATCCTGGCACCGGGGTTCACCCCCCGAAGCAGGCGCAGGAACTCGCCGAGATCGTCGACCACGTCACCCACCTCGAGATTTACGAACTCGTATCTCTCGGCGTCGAACGTTCCGCCTGAGGCGCCAGGGCACACCGGATAGACCGCGCCGTCTTCCCTTGACCGCCAGCACTCCGTCAACCCGAGCGTAAACACCAGCACGTCAAGCATTTCAAAGGCTTCACGGACCGCCGCCAAATGGACATCTCGGTCGAGCCTAAGCTCCCGTTCGCTGAGGAACCCGCTCGGCTGGATCTGGGGACGGAACGGGTCAACAAAGCGGAACGGTCCTTCGGCCCAAAGATCATCCTTGGGATGAAAGGTCCCGTAGGCCCGTTGGAAAAGCTGAAGGAGTTGGCGCGACGTATAGATGTTGCCGTACCGGGCCGTGAAGGTTTCGTAGTTGAAAGCCTCGAGATCAGGGGCGCCCAGCGCGTGGCCTCTCTCTGTGACCAGATAGCCGAGTCCGGCGCCCTTGAGATGTCTGGCGATGTGCTGAGCGAAACAGCTTCCAGCCGTCGCTACATTGTCGGAGGCTTTCAGCGCCATACCGAGTGCGCCGACAGGATCGACCTCGCTGGGCGCGGGCGCTGCGACCGACTTGCTCCAGAACGCCTGCGTGGGCTGTTGCGTATAGGGATGCCTGCTCACGTCGTTGCCCGCTCGATTTGGTCCAAGACCAGACCTCCGTACCACGGGTTGGCGTGGGTTGCATCGTTGCCCCACGCTTCCCGAGACAGCAAACCATCCGCGTCGACCGCTTCGGCTGGGCAAGGGAGAAATACGACACCGTTCTCGGCACATACCGTGCGGTAGAGCATGGATTGCAGCCGCCAGAGTTTGTACCGGACTGGCCGCGCTCGAACCGCGGTAGACTCCCCTTTCTCCGCAAGGATGTGGCCGATCCACTCCTCGTCAGGGATAGGCGGCGGCGGTTCGATCTGGATAACCGGAACTTCCGACTCCCTGCTCATGGCGCTCAGGAGAGAGAGGGGTCCCGCGAGACGTCGGGCCATTGTGGCGTAGAGCAGCGCAGCCGGCATAACCTGGCACGACTCGTCAACCGGAAGATCCGGGCGCTCGGGCAACACGAAATCGAACGCCGCCGGATAGTCGGAAAGCCCGATCAGGTTGTGCTCGTTTCCGCCTGCCACCATGAGGACGAACTCGGCCCCGGACGTTTCGATCTTCTCTCGGATCGCAGGGCCTAGGATCGTCTTACCGTCCTGCTCGACCACCTTCGGGTCGAGCGCCTCATCATGCAGCCACACGAATTTCGCCCCTTGAGGACCGGGGTTTCGTTCATAATAGGCCTCCGCAACAGCCACGATATGGCTGTGTCCGAATGCGATGAAGTGCTTCATCCCCGCGCCTAACCCCAGAGACAATGTTCCAATAGCGCGGTCAGCGGGATGGCACCCCGGGCAATTCCGCATCCGACTTCCTAACGTGATCGGTATCCTTAACTCCAATATATCTTGGAGACGTTGCTCAAGTGCCGACCGGTTTCCTGCCATAAGTCATAACCCACAGATCGGCATGACTTTGCGCGATGTTGTCGAAGCCGACACGCCTAAAATATGTTTCGAGCTCTTGCGGCGTCGAGGTCTTGCTGATATAGGTCGGCCTTTCCTGCGGAGGAATGGCGCAAACCAATTCAAAAAAAATCCACCCCTTGTCGGAGGTCAGATCGACATTGTCGACCAGCATTCGTCCCCCGGGTTTCAAAACGCGAAATCCTTCCTTAATATAGCCAAAGCGCTCCCACTCTTCGAGATGCATGAAGACGATGGTGCAATAGACGAGATCGATGGACTCGGATGGAATTTCAGAAATATCGAAACCATTTGTGGCGACCGTGCGGACGTTTTTGAACTCCCCCAAGCGCCGCTTGATGTGAGAGAGCATATTTTCGGAAACATCCGCGCCGATCCATTCCTTGCAAATAGGTGCGAGCGCCGCCCCAACCCGGCCAACGCCGGCGCCAATTTCCAGCACCACGTCGTCCGGCGAAATTCCGACCAACTGTTGAAGCGTGTTCTTTGTGGCCTCGCCGTGCAACTTATATAGTTCTTCGTTCAAGAAGCCGCTGACGGCCATTTTCGCGTCATTCTCGGAGCCGGAAAGGGCGTTCCAAGTGCTTTTGTAATCGCTTCTGTTGAGCTTGACGGGCTGCACATTTTGCGGCGGCGCAGCGGATTCAACATGCGGGCTGGTCTGAGCTGAAGAGTTCTCCTGATTGTTCATGCGATTCCCCTGAAGGCAACTGCTTTTATCGTCGACGCATCTCCGATTGTCGCTCAACAGTCCCTCTATCAATATTGCTCGCCCAATAATCCCGAAAAATGTCGGCCGCGTTTTGATGCGAAAGAAATCGCCGCTCGAACTTATTTTCCAGCGTCTCCGGTGCCTCGATTATTAGGGTATGCCGTGATGTTGGCGGCAATGTGACGAAATCGCACCACCCACCGATCTAGCATTCTCTTTCGCACCATGCGTTAGGTATTGCAG
>JBATYB010000507.1:0-3913 GCA_049673825.1 Methylocella sp.
GTCCGCGGTAATCCCTTGGCCACCAGCTTCCCTTAACGACGCTGGACCCCTCCGGCACGGTTTCGGCGAAGGTAATCCCGCGATCGCCTTCGAGCACCCAAGCGACGCTTTGCTTCGGCCGCGCCGCGCTGGCCGGGGTCCCGTTTAACTTGACGATGCGTCCGCGCAACATGGGGACGAGTTCGATTTTGCCGTCTGGCGCTTGGCCTTGCAAAAAATTGGCGAATGCTTCGGCCTTCGCGTTCTGGACATCGAGGAAGAAAAAACTTGGCGTCTTGCCGGCAATGGAATGGTGGAGTTCCGCTCTGATGTTGCCGTCGACGAGAGTGAGCGCGACAAGAAGCGCGAGCCCGAGGCCAAGCGACAGCACGACCGAAGACGTCAGCGCTCCGGGCCGGTGAATATTGCCAACCGCGAGCCGCAACGCCACGCCGCGTGCGTGCGGAAGTTTTTTCGCGCATGTCATGATCAGAAGCGCCGCCACGCGCAGCAAACCAAAGGCGGCAAGCGTCGCGCCCAAATAGATCAAAACGAGCTTTCGGTCCGCCGCAAAAACGACAATCGCCGAAGCAAGGCAGATCGCCACGGAAAGCGTCAAGACGAGATAGCGCGGCCTCGGCGCGGTCCGCGGGGATTCGATTCCGGCGCGAAACAGGGCCTGAACCGGCACGTCGTGCGCACCCCCGAGCGGGCCCGCGGAAAACGCCAGCGCGGTCAGAAAGCCATAGAAAAGCCCCTTGGCGATCGCGGCCGGATAAATCGCCGGCGCGATCGGGAACGGAATCGTCGGCCCGAATGCGGAGGCCGCGGCGAAAGGCAAGGCGGCGCCGAACGCCGCGCCCAGCGCCGCCCCGGCGCTCGCGACGAGCATCGCTTGCGTCAACATCAACGCGAAGACAGTGGACCCCGTCGTGCCCAGCGCCTTCAGGATCGCGATCGTTTGCCGCTTGCGCTCGACAAAACCGTGCATCGCATTGGCAACGCCGACGCCGCCCACGATCAGGGAGGTGAGCCCGACGAGGATTAGGAATTCGGTGAAGCGGTCGAGATTGCGGGAAAACAGCGGCGAAATATTATTGCGCGTGCGGACTTCCCATCCGGCCTCGGGGAATCTTCTTTGCGCCGCCTCCGTGAATGTCGCGACTTGGGCATCAGATGCCGGCGTTCCCGGTAGCACGACACGATAAAGCCATCTGACGAGCGAGCCTGGCTCGAGCAATCCGGTCGCGCGCAAGGCCTGCGGCGAGATCAAGGCCGGGGGTCCAAACCTTATCCCGCTGGCAAGCCGGTCGGGTTCGGAGACGAGCACCGCGCGCAACTCGAACCGCGCGCCGCCGATCGTAAGACGGTTCCCGATGGAAAGGCCGAGCCTTCCAAGGAGTGCAGCGTCCGCCACGATCCCGTAGGCGCCGTCGCGCCAGGCTAGCTGATCGGCGAGAGGCAACGCCGGATCGAGGACGGCTTCGCCCGCCACGGGATAGGGTTCATCGACCGCCTTGATCTCGACCAGAGCCGCCTCGCCGTCATCGCGCCGCGCCATGGCGCGCACCAGCGCCACCGGCGAGAGGCGTCCCTGACGGCCAAGAAAATCGCGCTCGGAGGCGGACAATTCGCGGTGGGAGACATCGAAAGATGCGTCCCCGCCGAGGATCGCGCGGCCCTGCTGGGCAAGCCCGTCCTTGAGCGACAGCGACACCGAGCCAATGCCGGTAATCGCGGCGACGCCGAGCGCGATGGAGGCGAGAAAGATCGCGAACCCGCGCAGGCCGCCGCGAAAATCGCGCAAGGCTAAGCGCAGCACCAAGGGCCAGCGTGATCCTTTTGAATGATGCCGCTGGACTTTTGTCAAGGAGACCAATTGACCGAGCCGTTCCATGATTTTTACTTTAACCGGAGCGAATTGTAGCTTTCCGGCTCTAGTCCGTTTCGGGATAATGAACGGCGAGCCAGATCGTCGCATGATCCTTGCTGGTCCATTCGACGCGGTGTTTTACGCGCGCCGGAATGAGAATGTAGTCGCCCTCGGACAAAACCTTGACTTCGGCCTCGCCTTCGAAACGCAGTCCGGCCGATCCGGCCAAGACCACGACCCATTCGGCCCAGGGCTGATCGTACCAAAACCCTGGCGGACTCTCCTGGCCCATGGAGACGATCCGCTCGATCCTTACATGGCGGGCTTCGACGAGGCAGGCAACATGCTCTTCGCGCATTTCTTCGGGCGCCGCCTCGAACAGATTGCCGGACGAGGCTAGTCTAGCGAGCCTTGGCCCAGCGGTCGCCGAGGGCGACACCGTAGTGGACGAGGCTTTGCCCTTGCTCCATCTGCAAGCTCTCCGCAGCCTTCAATCCAGCGTCGACATTCTGTTGGGCGCTCGCAAGACTCTTGCTAAGAACCCATGCGTCGTAAGCGGCTTTTGCCGCGGCGCCAGCAGTGTGCGGTCGCACGACGAACGCCGCATCGCCGACCAACATGACTCGGCCGAAGACCGTCCCGGTAACGGTCACGTCAACGATTGTCTGCATGAACGGATCACGCGTCGCGGCCACCAACTCGGCGAGTTTGGGGTGGACCTCTCGCTTTGCGCGCGCTCTCAGTTTGCTGACGGCGTCCGATGACACCAAACCCTGGGCCAGAGAGGCGTGATGGTGCTTTCCATCTTTGTCGACGAGGGCGCCCGCAAGTTCAGTCTCATCCGCGCGCACATACCACACCCAGTTTAGGCGGCGGCGACCAGGCCGGATATCCGCACCCTCGCCGGGGATAAAATACGCGAGGATATGGCCGCCCGACCGAGCCTCGGAGAAGGTGAAGGCATCGTCGAAGAACGCCAGCAACTGTGGCGGGGTATCTGACTCATCCAGTGTCCCCCGCCAGCCGACGTAGCCGGCATAGTTTGGCGCCGCATCGGGCACAAACCGATGGCGCAAGGCCGAATTCGCGCCGTCAGCCGCAAGGAGCAGATCGCTCGTCACCTTGCGTTCGCCGTTCAGCATCGCACTCACCTGACTGCCCTGCTGCTCCACATGGGAGACCGCCGCTCCCATGTGATAGCGGTCGTCCGGGAAAGTCGCCCGAAGCGTCTCATAAATCGCCTCCCATGACGTGAACTTTTGCGGCATTGCCTGTGTGGTGCCGGCCCCGCCATCCGGGCCGAAGTACCGCCGCACCCGGCATGCCGTCATCGGCAAGTCGGGCGCATGGTGTTGGCGAAGCAGATGTACGAGATCGCCCTGGACAACAATGCCGGCGCCCCGCGTTTCCATGGGGCCTGTAACCCGCTCATAGATGTGAACGTCGGCACCGATGCCGCGAAGTGCGACACCGGCGCAAAGGCCGCCGATTGATCCGCCTGCGATCGTAACGGCGAAGTTGGCCTCTGCATGCCAGTTCATTACCGCGCCTGCCTGACTGGCGCGGTCCCTGCCGGCGACGACCCGTGAGCTATCGGCATAGCCCCCGCCGCAGCGCGGATCTTGGCGATCATTGCTTCCGCCTTCAGGGCGCCCGAGAAGGCAGGTTGGCCAATGACGTTCACTGTGGGTACGCCAGAAACAGCACTTTCATACGCCTCTCTCTCGGATTGACGGACCTCTTCGGCGCCTTCGTCCCCTGCGAGGAAGACTTCTACTGTTGCGCGATTCAGCCCTGCTTGAACGGCGATATCCGTCAACACCGCTCGGTCGCCGACATCGCGACCGTTCGTGAAGTAAGCTGCGAAGAGACCCTCGATTACGGCGTCCTGCACGCCCTGCTTTTCTGCGAGCCAGATCAAGCGGTGCGCATCGAACGTATTGGGAGTCCGCTCCATGCGTTCATGATGGAACTCCAGGCCGGCCTGTCGCCCAGCCTCCGCGACCTCCGCATCGAGGCACTGCGAATATTCCCACGAGCCGAATTTTGCCGAGCGATACT
>JBATYB010000508.1:0-2363 GCA_049673825.1 Methylocella sp.
ACGCACGCATCAAGGACAGCACGTGCTTGAGCTTGTCCGGATAATGCGCGTGCAGCCATTCGGCAAACAGCTCGCGGACTTCAAGCGGCAGCCGCAGCAGGACATAACCGGCATCGCGCGCGCCCACGGCTTGCGCGCGGGCAAGGATCGCCTCGATCTCGGTGTCGTTGATCGCCGGGATAATCGGCGCGACCATCACGGCGGTTGGAACATTTGCCGCCGCCAGCCGCCGGATCGCATCGAGCCGCCGCTCCGGGCTAGCCGCGCGGGGTTCCATTTTGCGGGCAAGGAGGGGATCGAGCGTCGTCACCGACAAAGCCACTGTCACAAGGCCTTTTTGGGCCATTGGGGCAAGGAGATCGAGATCGCGCAAGACAAGCGCCGATTTGGTGACGATGCCAACCGGATGATTGGTCCGCGCCAGCACTTCGAGCATCTTGCGCATCACCCGCTCCTTGCGCTCGATCGGCTGATAGGGGTCGGTATTGGTTCCAATCGCGATGGTTTTCGCGGCATAGCCCGGCGCCGACAATTCACGCTCGAGGACGCATGCCGCGTTGGCCTTGGCAAACAGCCTTGTCTCGAAGTCGAGGCCCGGGGACATGCCGAGATAAGCGTGGGTGGGGCGCGCGAAACAATAAACACAACCATGCTCGCAGCCGCGATAGGGATTGATCGACCGGTCAAAGGAAATATCGGGAGAATCATTCCGCGTGATGATCGTTTTGGCGATTTCCCGCGTCACTTGCGTCCGCAGCGGAGGCAAATCCTCGGGCAGATCCCAGCCATCGTTCTCATCGCGGCAGGTCTCCTTTTCGAAGCGTCCGCTCGCGTTCGACAAGGCGCCGCGGCCGCGCCGGGGAAGCATCGGCGCGCTGTCCGCGGTAGGCGCGCGAGCCGACGCCGGCTTGACAGGAACGGCGTTTGCCGCACCCCCCGCGACGCTCGCGGGCGGCCGCGCGGGCGCTTTTGCCGGGGCTATGTCGAGCCCCACCGCCATCCCGATGCGGCTTTGCCGCGCGGCGGTGCTCATCGCCGCTGTTTCCGGCTTTGTCGGCATGGCCGCTTTCTCGCCATTGGCATGTTTTTGCCGCGTTTCCGGCACGTTTTCGCGCGTGATCGCGCCAGCGTTATTCTGCAAACTCCCAGGGACACGGAATGTTCCATGTCTAAAACAGAAACATATACGGAACATCCGTTCTGAAGTCAAATGTTCTTGTGGATAAGCGTGGATAACTCTTGCCGGAAATTGCGACCCGGAACCCCAAGGCGCTGATTCGTTTTTGGAAGTGAGATTGAAGACATTTAGTTGACATGCCTTTGACCGCCCAATGAGGTTCAGCCGTTAATTGGGACCGCGCGCTGCGCGCCCGGACCTCGGCCAAGGCTGTCGCGCAAACGCAAGCGATCCGGATCGAGGCCCGAGCGGAGCAAGTTTACCCCTCGCGACGGGACTGGGCAGCCACCCAAGGGCCATCGAAAATTCAGCCGCGCTTTCCTCATGTCCATCGATCGCGAGGAGCCGGGATTTCGTCATGACGCCGCCATTCGCGGAGAAACCGCCGGTCCTGCCGCCGGCCGCGACCACCCGATGGCACGGCACGATGATCGCAAACGGGTTTCGTGCGAGAGCTTGCCCAACGGCGCGAGCCGAGCCCGCGGCGCCGATCCGCGCCGCGAGGGCGCCGTATGTCATCGTCACGCCCTGGGGAATGCCGCGCGCGGCCTCGTAGACGCGGCGGTGGAATGGCGGCACGAGGTCCATGTCGAGCAGAACGGATGAAAGATCGCCCCGCTCGCCGCGCAAATGCGCGACGATACTGTCCCGCGCGCGCTACCTCGGATGGCGGGGCCGCCTCTCGCGCGCGCGGAAATCGCTGGAGCGCGCGCGCGGGTCTTTGGCTCGTTGGCCTCCGGAAGCTGCACGCCGGCAACGCCGCGTGCGCCCCACATGATCGCGCATCGGCCAATCGCCGTATCGAAGAGCGCAAAGAAAAACTTCATGGTGCCGCAACCTAGCATCCGCCGCGAAATTCACACGCGAAAAATCTTTCAAAAACGGACCGCGGGTTGGAACGCCTCGGTCTCATGCATCCGGCAGCCGGCGGCAATCTGCGAACGTATCGCACAAACCCGCGGAAGGCGCGGCGCCCCGTGCCCGAAAAAACTCTCCTGGCTCGCCGGAACGCGCCGTTGCGCGATAGTCCTGTTGCGAGGGTCCGCGCCAACGCGTCACCTTTCAAGCGCGGCTCGCATCCGCTCGAATCCGGCTTCGAGATCCGCCTTCAGATCCTCGATGTCCTCGAGGCCGACGGAGAAGCGCAAGGCGGGACCTGGCGGATTCCACGCCGTCGCGCTGCGAT
>JBATYB010000509.1:0-4011 GCA_049673825.1 Methylocella sp.
CGCCCCACCTTGCCATAGACCGCCCGCTGCTCCGGCGGCTCGCGGACGAGCGTTTCGGCGGCGTCCGCTGCGGACGCGCCGAAAACCGGCTTGGCGGCTCGGGAAACGGCGGGGGCGGCGCTGGCTAAGCCAAATGCGGCGTTGATCGCGCGGTCCGGATAAGCCGATGCATCGGCATGAGAAACCTCCAGCGCCTCCATCGGCGGCGGCGGCTCAAAGGCGACCTCGACGCGGTTCAACTGCGCCGTCGTCATTTCCCGCAGATGGGTTATGAGTTCGCCGAACAGCTCGAAGGCCTCGGATTTGTATTCGTTCAGCGGATCGCGCTGGGCCATGCCGCGCCAGCCGACAACCTGACGCAGATGATCGAGCGTCACGAGATGCTCGCGCCACAGATGATCAAGCGCCTGCAGAACGATCTGCTTTTCGACGTAGCGCGTAACTTCCGCGCCATTCTTGTCGACACGAGCGGCGTAGGTCTCATTGGCCGCCTTCCGCAGCCTCTCGTGCATTTCCTCCTCGGTAATTCCCTCTTCGTTTGCCCAATCGGCCAGCGGAAGAGTGAGATTGAACGAGGCCAGGACCGATTGCCTCAAACTCTCGACGTCCCAGGTCTCGGGATAGGCGTCACGGGGAATATGTTTGGCGATAAGATCGTCGACGACACCCTGGCGCATGTCGGAAATCATGTCTTCGAGCGACTCTTGCGCCATCATCTCGCGGCGCTGTTCGAAGACGACCTTGCGCTGATCGTTCATCACGTTGTCGTATTTCAGAACGTTCTTGCGCATGTCGAAATTGCGCGCTTCGACTTTTTGCTGGGCCTTTTCCAAGGCCTTGTTGATCCAGGGGTGGACAATCGCTTCGTCCTCCTGGAGGCCGAGCTTGACAAGCATCGATTCCATCCGGTCGGACCCGAAGATCCGCATCAGATCGTCCTTCAGCGACAAGAAGAACTTCGAGCGTCCCGGATCGCCTTGGCGCCCCGAACGGCCGCGCAGCTGGTTGTCGATCCGGCGGCTCTCGTGGCGCTCGGTGCCGATGATGTAGAGGCCGCCGGCGGCGATCGTTTTCTCGCGGAAAGTCTCGACCTCGGCACGGATCCCGGTTTCCTTCGCCTCGCGCTCGGGGCCTGGCGGCAGTTCGGCGCATTCTTGCGCGACCCGCATTTCGACATTGCCGCCGAGCTGAATGTCGACGCCGCGGCCGGCCATGTTGGTTGCGACCGTGATCGCGCCGGGCACCCCCGCCTGGGCGACGATATAGGCTTCCTGTTCGTGGAAGCGCGCGTTCAGCACCGCGAAAAGCTTCGAGGGCTTGTCCGACCGCGCCGCCGCGTAGAGTTTTTGCAGTGCTTCCGGCGTCGCGAAATCGATCTGCTTGTAGCCCTGCTTTTTCAACGCCTCGGCAAGCTGCTCGGACTTCTCGATCGACGTCGTGCCGACGAGCATCGGCTGGAACTTCGCGTTGGCGGCCTCGATCTCTCGGATGATCGCACGCAGTTTCTCTTCCGCCGTGCGATAGACCTCATCGTCCTCGTCGAGACGCCTGACCGGCTTGTTGGTCGGTATCTCGACAACCTCGAGCTTATAGATTTCGACGAATTCATCCGCCTCGGTCGCCGCCGTCCCGGTCATCCCGGCGAGTTTGCCGTAGAGGCGGAAATAATTCTGGAAGGTGATCGAGGCGAGGGTCACGTTCTCGGGCTGGATCGCGACATGCTCCTTGGCTTCGAGGGCCTGATGGAGTCCCTCGGAGTAGCGGCGGCCCGGCATCATCCGGCCCGTGAACTCGTCGATAATGACGACTTCGCCCTGGCGCACAATGTAATCCTTGTCGCGCTTGAACAATTTATGCGCGCGCAAGGCCTGATTGACGTGATGCACGATGGTGACGTTGACCGCCTCGTAGAGCGAACCTTCGGAAAGAACCCCAAGCTCGCTCAGCAAGGCCTCCATATGTTCATTGCCGGCCTCGGTAAGATTGGTCGTGCGTTGTTTTTCGTCGAGTTCGAAGTCATCGGCGGCAAGGCGCGGGATCACCTTATCGATCGCTATATAAAGATCGGACCTGTCGTCGGAAGCCCCCGAAATGATCAACGGCGTCCGCGCCTCGTCGACGAGAATCGAATCGACCTCGTCGACGATCGCATAATGATGACCGCGCTGAGCCATCTGGGCAAGCTCGTATTTCATATTGTCGCGGAGATAGTCGAAGCCGAACTCATTGTTGGTGCCATAGGTGATGTCGGCGGCATAGGAACGGCGGCGCTCGTCGTCGTCGAGGCCATGCACGATGATCCCGGTTGAAAGTTCGAGGAAACGATAGATGCTGCCCATCCACTCGGCGTCGCGGCGGGCGAGATAATCGTTGACGGTGACGATATGGACGCCCTTGCCGGCGAGCGCGTTGAGATAGGCGGCCAGCGTCGCGACAAGGGTCTTGCCTTCGCCGGTGCGCATTTCGGCGATCGCGCCCTCGTGCAGAACCATCCCGCCGACAAGCTGAACATCGAAATGCCGTTGGCCGAGGACGCGCCGCGCCGCTTCCCGCACCGTTGCGAAAGCCGGCACGAGCAGATCCTCGAGCGTCATGCCGGCGGCGAATTCTTCCCGGAACACTTGGGTCCGGGCGGCGAGGTCGGCATCGGTGAGCTTCAGCATATCGGGCTCAAGCGCGTTGATAGCCGCGACTTTCGGCCGGTACCCCGTGAGCCGGCGATCGTTCGACGATCCGAAAATCTTTTTCGCCAGGGAGCCCAACATTACGAAACGACCTTTCTGGAAAACGGCCGGACCAATTCCCGGCCATCGGCTTTAGCCCCTAGCTTTTCCGGCTAGATTTTGTGCGATCCCCGCGGCGTTTGCGCAAGGCCCGTCCGGGCTTGAATTCCCGCGCGGCGGCGGACCGCCGGACCGTGACATAGCATTCGAAGATTTCCAGGGCACCAAATACTCGCGTTCCTGACTGGAGATCCCGTTTCCCCGGCCGCCCGGCAAAAGCCGATGTTCCGGCGGAGATCGCGCATCTCGTTCGAGAAAAGCTCGCGCGGCAGCGCGAGTGGCGCGGGACACCCGGCAGGAGGCGCCGGCATCGGGCGCCGCGAAAGCCGGAAAAATCATCCACGGAAACCTGTTCGACAGATAAGATTGGGGCCGGGGCTTGTCAAATCCGCCGCTCCGTGCATGGTCACCCGGCAAACGTCCTTTTTTGGCGCAATGCGCCGCCAAAACAGCGGCGCGATCTTCCTGATTTAGCCTGGAGCTCGGTCTCATGTTCTTGACGAAATGCCTGCGTATCATAGCCGCCGGTCTGGCGTGCATGCTGATCATGGTCTCGCTCGCGATTTTTGCCGCCGTTCCGGCAACGGCCAAGGTGCTCGCCACGGTCAACGGCAAGCAAATCACCGACGACGATGTGAAGATCGCGGCCGACGATCTCCGCGGGAGCCTCCCGCCTCAGCTCGAAGGCAAGGCGCGCGACAGCTATCTTCTCGACTTTTTGATCGACGGCGAATTGGTGGCGCAAAAGGCCCTGGCCGAAAAGGCCGACCAAACCCCGGAATTCGCCAAGAAGCTCGCGTATTATCGCGAAAAATTGCTGATGGAGAGCGTGCTCGAGCAGGTCGCGAAGACGGCCGCCACCGACGCGGCGATCAAAGCGACCTATGACGAGGCGGCCAAGGCGCAAAAGCCCGAGACCGAAATCCACGCGCGGCATATTCTCGTTGCGACCGAGGATGAAGCAAAAGCGGCGCTGAAACGGCTGATGGGGGGCGACGATTTCGCCACGATCGTCAAGGAAGTCTCGAAAGACCCCGGCTCGGACGGCGGCGATCTCGGCTGGCGCACCAAGTCTGAACTGGTGCCGGAATTCGCCGATGCCGCGTTCAAGCTGGAGGTGGGGCAGGTTTCCGATCCGGTGAAAAGCCCGTTCGGCTGGCATATCATCGAGGTCATGGACAAGCGGCAGAAAACCTTTCCGCCCCTCGACCAGGTCAAGGACCAAGTC
>JBATYB010000510.1:0-6030 GCA_049673825.1 Methylocella sp.
CCCTAAAGGCGAGCGCCCCCGCTGACTTGATCGGCGCGGCTGAGGCTTTCCGATCGCCTTTGCCGGCGCGCCCGAATCTGATAGCTTCCATTGCCGTTGGCGAGAAAACGTCCTCGATTCCGACAAGGAGAAGAAGCAAATGCCGCAGCCCGCGTCCGCCTGGCGCCGCCCGCTCTGGATCGCCTTGCTGGTTGTGGCGAGCGCCGTCTTCAGTCTTGGCTTTGCCTGCGCCGTGCCGCTCGCCGCTTTCGCCGCCATCGCGGCGCTGACCCTTAGCCGCCGGGATGCCTTCGCGCTCATTGGCGCGGTTTGGCTCGCCAATCAAATCGCCGGCTTCGCGGTGCATCATTATCCCGTGACGGCAAGCACCTTGGCCTGGGGCGCCGGGCTTGGCGCCGTGGCTCTTCTTGCGACGCTCGCGGCGCAATGGGCGAACGGCCATCTCCCGCAAAGCCATGCTGTGGCCGCGATCGCCGCGTTTCTGACAGCCTTCGCGGTTTATGAAGGTTCGCTCTTCGCGATTTCGCTCGCCTTGGCGAGCGGCGTGCCGGATTATGCGCTCTCGATCGTCTGGCGCATTTTTGCGATCAACACCGCAGCCTTCGCAGCGCTATTCCTGGCGCATCGCCTCGGCGTATGCGCGGGCCTTGCCAAAGAGCCACGTCTCCCCGCGCGCGAACGGAGCGCCTAACGCGCCCGGTTCAAGATTTACCAAGGTCATTCGGAGCCGTCTTCCGGCCTGTCCTTCGGTGCGCTCTGCCCTGGCGGGCCTCCGCCACGCAAGTGCCGCAACTGGTGCAAGCCATGACGGCAAAGCCTGAATATTCCATAGAGAAACGCAACAACAACAGCCAAAAGTACAACGTTGTGGAACACTACAATAATAGCGTGTGAAATATATCGAACAATATCGAGAAGAGATCCAACGATATAGCTAAAAAAATCGAACATAGGATCGAAATCCTCCCGCGATCGCCTAAATTCCTGATACAGTGAGCCAGATCATACTGTCTGGTCCCACGGTGCTCATCGGCGCGATGTTTCCCGGACAACGGGTCACCGTCCGGACCGGCCACCTCGGCAGCTAACCATGACCAACGCGATCTAGCAACGCCTGTTTGTCCCGCGCCGGCAAGGAACACGTGCCGCCCGCGCAAATAAAGGCAGCCGCATCGCCCGCCAGCGCTACTTGCGCTTTCGCCGGATGCCCCTCCGGAATCTCATCCGGTCTGTCGATATCCACGACGATGCGGCCGGTAAACGGCACGCCAAGCGCGGCCTCATAGAGCGCCTTCCGTTGCGCCCCCACGGTCACGATTTCCTTGGCGCGCACCCGGAAGTCGAGCGCGTTCAAAATCCCCGCATGGCCAGCAAAATTGCTCCGCGCCGCTGCCCCGAGCGCCGCAAAAAGCTCGTCCGCCCGCGCGAGCCAGCGCGCCTCGCCGGTGAGCCCGCCAAGCCGAACGAGGGCGGACAAATAAACCGGATGCGCGTTCGGGATCGCATCGTCCGATGTTGGCGCGAGCCGCAAGATCACATCGCCCGCGTCCTTCGCCGCCATGTTGAGAAGCCCGCTTTCAGGATCCCGGTGATAGGTTTCGAGCGCCTCCGCCCAGGCGATCGCGTCGGCAAGATAATCGCGCGCGGAAACAAGGGCCGGCGCCCAATTGCGCGTTTCGTGCAACGCAAGCGCGGCGCGGATCATCGCGGCATGATCGAGCGCGAGGCCAGGCGTCACGAGAACGCCCGCGCGCCAAGCATGCGCGAGGCGCTTGTTTCCTTCCGCATCGGTGAACTGCATCGCCCTGACGATGAAGCCGTAAGCATGCGCGCCAAGCCCTATCCATTCCGGCTCGTCGAACATCGTCGCGGCATTGACGAGCGCGGCGATCGTCAAGCCGTTCCAATCCGCGAGAATTTTGTCGTCGAGGCCAGGGCGAACGCGCTTTCGCCGCGCGTCGAGCAGGCGTTGCCGCAAAGGCGCAAGCCGTGCTTCTTCCGCAAGCGCCGGGGGCTTCGCGTTGAGGCGGTTCAGGATGATAACGCTCCCCCCATGCGCCTCGTCTTCCCAGTTGCCTCTTGGCGCGGCGTCATAAAATTTGCCAAAAAACGCCGCGTCCTCTTGTCCAAGCTGGGCCTCGATCTCAGCATAAGTCCACACATAATATTTGCCTTCGACTCCCTCGCTGTCGGCATCGAGACTGGCGCAGAACGCGCCTTCACCATTGGTCATATCGCGCTGGAGCCACCCAACCGTTTCCGTAGCCCGCGCACGCCAAAGCGGGTCGCCGAATTCATGATGGCAAAGCCCCAAAAATTCGAGGATCTGGGCATTGTCGTAGAGCATTTTTTCAAAATGCGGCACGAGCCAGCGCGCGTCGATCGCATAGCGCGCATAGCCGCCGCCGAGATGATCGTAGATGCCGCCTTCGGACATTTTGGACAGCGTCAATTTGACGAGATCGCGGTAGGGTGCGTTGTGCAGCCGTGCGCCCGCCCGCCAGAGCAATTCGAGAATCGGCGTATTCGGAAATTTCGGCGCCCCGGCGAGGCCGCCATGGACGGGGTCGATGAGGCGGGCGATTTGCGGCGCGAGCGAATCCAGTTGTTGCAGGGTAATCCCGCCGTCGCCGGACGCGGCGGATTTCGAAAGCTCGCTTCGGGCGAATTTCGTATTTTGCGCGATCCGCGCGGGATCGGCGCGGACGGCTTCGGCAACGGATTTTAACACGCTCACGAAGGAAGGCCGGCCATAGTGCGCGACCTTGGGAAAATAAGTGCCGCCCCAGAAAGGTTCGCCGCTTGGGGTCAAGAACATGGTCAAGGGCCAGCCGCCGCGTTCGCCAAAGGCGTGCAGCGCCGTCATATAAATATGATCGATATCTGGGCGCTCCTCGCGATCGACCTTGATGTTCACGAAAAGCTCGTTCATCACGGCCGCGGTCGCTTCGTCCTCAAAGCTTTCATGCGCCATCACATGGCACCAATGGCAGGCGGCATAGCCGATCGAGAGCAAAATCGGCTTGTTGAGCGCCTGCGCTTCCTTGAGCGCCGCCTCGCCCCACATCCGCCAATGCACGGGATTGTTGGCGTGCTGCAACAGATAGGGGCTCGCGGCGTGGCTAAGTTCGTTTTTTGCTGACATGAGGGTCCAAGCCTTGGTTTGAGGCGGAGCTCGGCGAGTGAAGCGAACCGCGGGCAGCGGGTCAATCCGAATTTGCTCCGCCTTGCGGGAGGACCGGACATTCGCGCCCGCGTCCCTGGGATTAGGGCCGGCTGCCCCGGCAGCGAGTGATTCCATGACCGGTAATGCGACTCGACCAAAGCGAGCGAGCGCGTCGTAGCAGAAATGGGGCAGGACCGCGCGGGGGGCAGCGCCTTCGACTCCGCCCCTAACCACGTTAATATGACCGCCCAATTGCGGTTAGGGGGTCTCGAGGAACGCTGATGCACACCATCAAATTTCGGTTGAGCGAGGAAAGGTTGCGCCCGCGCCGAACCAAGCTCGAAATTCCGGGATGGGCCGGCAAACCCGAGCCCCGCGCCGACGGCTCCCGCGAATATGCGTGGCATTGCGTTCCATTCTCGGAGGCCGCGCAATATGGCCTCGAGGTATTCTATCCATACGACAACGAGTTGCGGGTGAGCACCAAGGACGGGCGCCTCGTGCTCGACGGCGATTTTGGGCCGGCTCCGGACGACGGCCGGATGTGGCCGCCGTTCAGGAGCTTTGGCGAACACTTCTATACCTATCAGATCCTGCTTGACCTGAAGGTCGAAGCGGGTCTCGCGATTAAGATCGAGCCTCATCCACGCTTTTATACCGACCCAACCGGCGGCGTTCCGATCGCAGTGCCGGCGCTCATGAGGAATTGGTGGCCAATGATATTCTTCATGGTCTTCAAGTCGCCAGCCGAAGGCCGCACGCACATTTTCAGGCCCAACGAGCCGTTCGCGCAGTTCACGGTGATCCCGGAAGAGTCCGATTTCGAACTCGTCGAAATGAGTGAGGAAGAGGCTGCCGAGCGAGAATTGCAGGCCCGGCGCATCCACGAGAGCCGCGCTACTCTGTCCGCGGGCACCCAATGGACTTCGGCGTCGGACACGGTATTCGACGCCACTTACCGGCGTATTCATGGCGCGGCGAGAAAACTTCCGCCGCGCTAGTCCAAGCCCGCGCCGATAAAAAGGATCGTCCGATCGCTTGTGGATCTGGCGGTTATCGCCGGTCCCGAATCATCTCTGAGTTGGAGGCCCGCACCGGGTTCCCGCGCCTGAGCCGCCTATTAGTATGGGTACCAGTATTGATGGTGATGGTGGTGGTGGTGATGATACCGGCGATAATGGTGGTGGTGGTGGTGATGATACCAGCGATGGTGATGGTGGTGGTGATGGTACCCATAGCCATAGTAATATTGCGCGAGTTTCACGTTGGGGTTTTGCCCGGCCTCCGCCTTGGCGCGCGCTGCATTCACCGCATCGGCGGCCATCAGCAGGGCAACCGCATTCGGGATTGGCCGGAGCAGCTCGGCATAAGACCGGGGGTTCAAGACTTCAGTCACGTCCCGCGCCCGCGCCGCTTCGACCGCGGTCATCGTTGCAAGGGCGGAGGCTGCGCCCATAAGGCCTGCGATCTTCTTGTCCATGTCGAGCTCCCCGGAAAAATTCATGCTACCGCGCAAAATCACGCTCGTTCGCAACTAGCCCATTGACAAACCAAAATCAATCAGACGAAGGGAAGATTATCCGGCATTCCCTGAATTATTCCCCCCAAACTCTCCACGCCCATTCAATGGCGCGGGTTTGCGCGACGATCCCGGGGCCGGCCACGCGGGCGGCCGTCGAGAGCAACCGGCGCCGCTCAACGCGCCTTCGGAAAATTACGAAATAGCGGCAGGACGATATAATACAGACCCACCGCGATCAACGCGGCCTTGCTGAGGAATCCGGCCTCCGGGAGGCCCTGAACCACGGCCGCGATCGCGGCGGCGCACCAAACGCCGGTCAGTGTAATCGTCACCAGGCGGAGGCGCACGACGCGCAGCGGGTGAACGAAAACGACCGGCGCGAACATCAGACACGCGAAGCCGATGATGACGACCGTGCAGACAAGCGGTCCCGGCCGCAACACCAGGATATAAAAGATGAGAACGTTCCAAATTGCCGGAAAGCCGCGAAACCAGAGGTCGGGGGTCTTGATGCGCCGGTCGGCGAAATAGAGCGCCGAAGCCGCGCAGACAGCGCAACAAACGAGGACCGCGAGCGGCGGCTCGAGCAGGCCTGAACGCCACAAGGCGACGAGCGGCACGACGACATAGGTGAGGAAATCGACGACGAGGTCGAGAACAACGCCGTCGATATGCGGCGCCGTCTCCTCGACCCTGTAGCGCCGGGCCAAGGCGCCGTCCACGGCGTCGATCGCCAGCGCCGCGCCGAGCCACGCGAACATTGCGCTAAATTGGCCGCCGGCCGCGGCAAGCAGCGCGGCGAACCCGAACGCGGCCCCGCAGGCGGTAAAACAATGAACGAGAAAGCCGGCGGCACGAGGGGGCATGGGTGAATCGCAAGACCGGAGACGGCGGCGCCTCAGGATGTCCAGCGCCCGGCGCTTTAGATATCACTATAAATCCGGCCGGTCAGCCGCGGCGAGCACCGGCGTCACCGCGCGGGGGTTCGATTTAGGAATACGTCATGCAATCCTGGCGCCGCGGCAACGGCGCTCTTTCCTATCCCCGCTTAAAGGCTTTATATGCGGCGTATCAATTGCGCGCGAGGCCCGGCGGGCCTCGATAATCTAGGGAATGTCCGATGACGAAGCCAGGAAACGGCGGCGGCGAGGGGCGGGGGCAGGCCGGCGGCCGCGAGCCCAAGAAGCCGGAAAGAACTTTCCCATTCTTTCCGCGCTCTCCCGAGGGAGCGCTTTTCATAAGTTCCGCGCTTACTGTCTTTTGCTTTTTGATCCACGTTTTTTTCCTTTTTCTCGTCGATCCTTGGAGAGTTTTAGATATCGCCAAGGAGTCCGCCTTGGCC
>JBATYB010000511.1:0-3904 GCA_049673825.1 Methylocella sp.
ATCGAGAACCGCGCAGGCTTGTCGATTAGCGTTCTCCCAAACGGCGGCATCTTCGCGATCGAGCATCGGCGCGCAGACGGGACGACGGTGATCAATCAACTGCTTGGATCGCCGGTCGATAGCGGCATCGCCCGGCTGTATCTGCGGATTGGCGGCGCGGCCCCCATCTCCGTCGCGGCCGCCGGGCCTGGCGCCAAGGGCCGGTTCGGCGCCGCCGGCGACCGTTTTGTTTGGGAAGGCGAGACGAGCGGACTCCGCCACCGCGTCACACTCTCGCTGCATCCGCGGGACGCCGCTTGGCTTTGGCGCCTGGAAGTGACGAATATTGGCGAAGCCGCCCGGGCCATTGATGCGGTTCTCGTACAGGACATTGGCCTCGGAGACCGGGGTTTCTTGATGACCAACGAGGCCTACGCCTCGCAATATATCGACCATCACATCGCCCACCACCCGCGTTGCGGGCCGGTCGTCATGAGCCGCCAGAACTTGCCGCAGGGCGGACGGAATCCGTGGGTTGTCCATGGATGCCTCGACGGCGCGAGCGGCTTTGCGACCGACGGGATGCAGCTGTTCGGCCCGGCCTTTCGCGACCGCGATGGGTTCGGCTTCGCGTTCGGCACGAGCCTGCCAAGCAAGCGCCTCCAGCATGAGCTTGCGTGCGCGGCGATCCAGTCTTCTCCCGCCGGGCTGCCGCCGGGCGCCCGCGCGGCATGGCGGTTCTTCGGCCTCTACGATCAAAATCACGCCGAGGCCTCGAGCGACCGCGACCTCGCACGGATCGATGCGGTGGCGTGGCATGATCCAGACCGCACGGACATTGCCCTCGCCGCGCCGGTCAGGAGCGTCCTGCAGGATGCTCCGCCGGCCGTGGCCGGCCCAATCGATGCAGAGGACCTCGCGCAACGCTACCCGGACCGGCTCCACGAGGAGCGAGCGGAAGAAAACCTCCTCTCCTTCTTCACACCTGATCCGCCGCACAACCGCCATGTCGTGCTCAGGGACAAGGAGCGCCTCGTCAGCCGCCACCACGGCACCTTGCTGCGTTCCGGCCAAATGATGCTGCCCGATGAAGCAACTCTTTGCGCTACCTGCTGGATGCACGGCGTGTTTGCCGCCCAATTGACGATCGGAAACACATCGTTTCACAAACTCTTTTCCGTCTCGCGCGATCCTTACAACATTACGCGCGCCAGCGGTTTGCGTATGTTGATCGACGCGGGCGAGGGCTGGCGGCTGCTCACCGTTCCGTCGGCGTTCGAGATGGGCCTTTCCGACTGCCGCTGGATCTATCTTCTCGGCGGACGCGCGATCACCGTCCGCGCCATTGCCTCGGGCGAGGACCCGGCGATGCAATGGCGCGTCACCGTCGAGGGCGAGCCCTGCCGCTTCCTCGTCTTCGGACACTTGGTGTTGGGCGAGCGCGAGCTCGATAGCGACGGTCTTATCGAGGTTGACCCGCAATCCAAACGCTTTTCGTTGCGTCCCGGCGCGGACTCGCCGTGGGGTCAGCGCTATCCCAACGCGGTCTACCATTTTGTCGCCAGCACCCCCGAGGCCTTCGAATCCATTGGCGGCGACGAGTTGCTCTACGACGATAGGCAGCCGAGGAATGGGGCCTATCTGGCGCTGCGCACGTGGCCGCTGCGCGAGCTCGGTTTCGCGGTCGTTGGTTCGATGACCGATCTCGAAGCGGCGGAGCGACTTGCCGCCAAATTTGAGCATGGCGTCGAGGACGCGGATCTCCTGGCCCCGGCCGCACGCTACTGGGGACGCGTCACCCGCGATCTCCGCATCAGGCGCGGCGGCGACGAGGGCGCCGCTCTCGACACGCTGTTCCCGTGGCTCGCGCATAACGCGATGATTCATCTGACGGTGCCGCATGGGCTCGAGCAATACACAGGCGCCGCCTGGGGAACCCGCGATGTCTGCCAGGGGCCGGTCGAGTTCCTCCTTGCGCTGGAACATGACGACCCGGTCAAGGAGATCCTGCGCATCGTCTTCGCGCAACAATACGAGGCGAGCGGCGACTGGCCGCAATGGTTCATGCTCGAACCCTATTCGATCATCCAGGACAGGGTCAGCCACGGGGACGTCATCGTCTGGCCGCTCAAGGCGCTCAACGACTATGTCGAGGCGACCGGCGACATCGGCTTTCTCGACGAGAAGGTCGCATGGCGGCGCGAGGACACGCTTGAGCAAACGGCGCGGACCGATACTGTCGCCGCGCATGTGGAAAAGCTGCTTGCGGCCACGCGCGCACGCTTTATCCCCGGCACGCACCTTATTCGCTATGGCGAGGGCGACTGGAACGATTCGCTCCAGCCGGTCGATCCCAGGATGCGGGACTGGATGGTGAGCAGCTGGACGGTCGCGCTTTTGTTCCAACAGCTCACCCGCTACGCCGAAGTGCTGCGCCGCGCGGGCCGGGAGGCCGATGGCGCGAGCCAGTTAGCCGGCGAGATGAAGGCGGATTTCAACCGCTTTCTCCTTCGCGACGATACGGTCGCGGGCTATGCCGTGTTTGATCCGGACGGGGGCTCGCCTGAACTCTTGCTGCACCCGAGCGATGCGCGCACGGGTCTCAAATATTCGCTGCTGCCGATGACCCAGAGCATCATTGGCGGACTATTCACATCGCGACAAGCGGAGCACCATCTCCGGGTCATCCGCGAGCATCTGCTCTTCCCCGACGGCGTCCGGCTGATCGACCGGCCGGTCGCCTATCGCGGCGGGCCGCAAATCATGTTCCGGCGGGCGGAATCGTCGTCTTTCTTCGGGCGCGAAATCGGCCTCATGTATGTTCATGCGCATCTACGCTACGCCGAGGCGATGGCGGTCCTTGGCGAGGCCGAGGCGCTTTGGGATGCGCTAATGCTTGCAAACCCGATCGCCGTGACGGATCGCCTCGCGCAAGCCACGCCACGGCAGCGCAACGCCTATTTCAGCAGCAGCGACGCGGCGTTTCCCGACCGTTATGCCGCAAACGACGAGTGGCGGCGGGTCGAAACCGGGATGATCCACGTCGAGGGCGGCTGGCGGATCTATTCGAGCGGCCCAGGCATCTACGCAAAGCTCCTGATTTGCCAAGTGCTCGGAAACCGCAGGCAGTGGGGCAAGCGGGCCGCGCGGCCCTTATTGCCGCGGGCTCTTCAAGGCGTGAGGGTGGAACTGGACAGCGGCGGCCGAGGCGCCGGTTTGCCGCTCGTTCCCTCCGATGCGGCTTCCGGGAAGAAATAGACCGGCGCGCCCGCCGGTGGCGGCACGGTTTTGCAGCCTCGATGTCACGAAACGCAATACTGCGTCATAAAATGTGAGCGCCAGCCCACGCACGGATCGCGGCTCGTGTTTCGCTGGATTCGGGCTTGAATTCGCACGGGTTCCAAGTCAAAGGAGGCTGTTTCAGGCCGCATCGTAAAAAAATGTCTACCCCCCAACTGGGGGATGCGCGCCGGCCCTTTCGTCGCCACAATTCAGGCGCGATTGGGCAGAACAGCCAGTCGCAGCCTATTTCGACACGGATGCGGATTGCCGGAAACTCCTGGTCGCCATCGCGACAGGTGGTTTTGAGGTGCTGGTAAATCGTGCCTTATATTCAATTCAGCTAACGAACAAATTTCTCCGGTTCCCGCGCGTCCGCCAGCAGACGCGCGGGACCTTTTCATTTCAAAGGAGTTCCAGCGGGGCGAGATTTGTGATTCGCTTTCCTCGTTGTTTCGAAGTCGTAATCAAAGATGATATTTTCAACCATTATGGCCACCGCGCCGGCGCCGGCCCCGTTCTTGCAATTTTAGAGGCCGGAAAATTCGAGGAGCGCAGCCATTTTGCCGTCGCTGACGATGATTTTGCCCGTCGAGCTCGGCTGGAACTTGATTTCGCTCATCTCGAAGCCGGACGCCAACAATTC
>JBATYB010000512.1:0-6319 GCA_049673825.1 Methylocella sp.
CGAGCAAGGAGGCAACGAGCGGCGCCGCGCCGAGAAACGGGATGGTCTTCAAGCAGAACATGGCATTGGAGCCGATGAGTCTCTGGCCCCATTCGGCCGCCGGAACAGCGAGGAGTTCCGCCAAGCCGGCGGCCGCCAGCAAGGCCGGCACGATCGCCAGTGTGAGCGCGGCGCGGCGCACACCGGCGCCGGGCCTTACCAGACGCAAGACCAGCGGTCCGGACAGCGCGACGAGCAAAATCGTGAGGCAAAGCTTGAACAGAAGCCGGGGATCGCCGAGCAACGTCAAAAGATGCGGCCGTAGCCCGAGGACCGCGAAATAGTAGCCCAACGCAACCGCCACGCCCGGGATCAAGGCAAGCGCCAAGGCACGGCCCGGCGGCATGGGGTGGACCTCGCTGTCGGCGGCAAGGGCGCGGATGAGATCGCCGGTTTTCATGTTCCGTTTCCATTGAATTTCGCGGCGAGCGCCGCTAATCCGCGATGCAGGGCCACCCGGACGGCCCCCTTGGTCATCGAGAGACGCGCCGCCGCCTCGCCGATCGACGCGCCATCGACGGCAATGGCCCGCACGACCTTGCGTTGTCCGGCCGGCAGGCATTCGAGATGACGATCGACGTCGGCGACGAGCATGGTTGGTTCGCTTTCGCCGCCCGCCAAGACCTCGGCAAAATCGTCGATGGGAACGTCGATCCGGCGGCCGCGCCGGCGCAGCATGTCGATCATTTTATGACGCGCGATGGCCCGAAGCCACGGACCAAGCGGCGCATCCTCGTCCCAGCTTTGCCGCTTGAGATGAACGGCAAGCAGCGTCTCCTGCACAACGTCCTCGGCGTCGGCATCGGCCATTCCGGCCCTGGCAAGGCCGCGGCGCGCCACCGCGCGAAGCACCGGCGTCAATTGCAGAAGAAGACGCCGGTAGGAATCCGCGTCGCCGGCATTGCCGGCACGCATCAGCAGGGCCCACTCCCTTTCTCGTCCATCGCCGTGCAAGACGATCCCATCACTTTTATTCGGCCGCCGCCGGCCCGTCGTTACAACTTCCGTGCCGACTCGTTATCACGTTTTTGTCATGGAAAATATCCGCCCCGATGCGTAACGCCCGCGCTCGCTGCTGCGTAAAAAAGAGGGCGTAGAAACGGTGCGCCGTTGCTACGGGCGGGGGAGGCAGGACATCTGGTTCCCCGCAACTGTAACCAGCACTAGTTTGGAAAAAGGAACGACCCATGATCAACAAAACCGAAATCACGGCCGCCACGCTCGCCGCCGCGCTCGCCTCCGCACTCACGCTCCTTGCTTCGTCCGCCTCGGCGGGTCCTGTCCCGCCGCAGCCGTCCAAGGACAAATGCTATGGCGTCGCGTTGAAAGGGCATAACGATTGCGCGGCAGGCGCCGGCACGACCTGCGCCGGCACGTCGAAGGTGGATTACCAGGGCAATAGCTGGAAATATGTCGCGAGAGGCACTTGCGATTCCATCGTCACACCCAAAGGCCACGGCACTTTGACTGCTCAATAGGTAGGAACTATAGGAACTATATGCAAAAGCGCTCGCCAGGCGCGTGCCTTATTTCGAATAGTTGGGTCAATGTCACGTTTTCATCATCCAACATGGGCTTGGCGAAGCGTAACGTCCGCGCTCGCTCCCGCGTAGGAAAAGATGTAGAAACGGCGTGCCGTTGCTACCGGCGGGGAGGGAAGACATCTGAGTCCCCCCGTCTGTGACCGGCTTTCGTTTAAAAAAGGAACCAATCATGATCACAAAAATCGAGCTCACCGCCGCCACGCTCGCCGCCGCGTTCGCTCTTCTCGCTGGGCCTGCCTCGGCCCAGACCATGGGCGGTCCCAAGCCAGGGAAGGAAAAGTGCTATGGGGTCGCGCTGAAGGGACAAAATGATTGCGCGGCGGGAGCGGGCACCAGCTGCGCCGGCACGTCGAAGGTCGACTATGACGGCAGCCGCTGGAAATACGTCCCCACGGGAACCTGCGGTACGATGAAGACCCCGAACGGCATGGGTTCGCTAAAACCCAGCAAGTCTTGATGCGCGACAGGGGCACGCGGCATCCGCGCGCCCCTTTTTGCATCGCCGAGCAAGGGCTCGAAGGCGGGTAAAGGAGAAAAAATCGATGCGCGTTTCGCGGCTTCCCTTGAGCGCCGGCGCGAGCTTTAAGCCCGAGCATTTCGCGGCCATTTCCGCCGCGCCGCAACCGCTCGGCTTTTTCGAGGTCCATGCCGAAAATTATATGGGCGCGGGCGGCGTCCCGCATGCGCAGCTGGAATTTCTGCGGGAACATTACGCGCTTTCCGTGCATGGCGTCGGGCTCAACATCGGTTCAAGGGAGCGGCTCGATCGCGCGCATCTTGCTAGGCTGAAAGAGCTTTGCAACCTCTATCGGCCGGAATGTTTTTCAGAGCATCTGGCCTGGTCCTCGCACGCCGGAATTTTTTTCGACGATCTCCTGCCGTTGCCCTATACGGAGCGAAATTTGATTTCGGTGATTGACCATATCGACGAAGCGCAGACCGCGCTTCGGCGCCACCTGCTCCTCGAAAACCCCGCGACCTATGTGCGCTTCAAGCAGAGCACGATCCCGGAGACGGAGTTTCTGGCGGCGATCGCGCGCGCGACCGGCTGCGGACTTCTTCTCGATGTCAACAACGTTTTCGTTTCGGCGCGCAATCACGCAACCAGCGCGAACGCCTATCTCGAAGCTTTTCCTCTCGACCTCGTCGGCGAGATTCATCTTGCCGGTCATTTCGAAACCACGGATGGTCAAGGGTCGCCGCTGTACATCGATGCGCATGGATCGCCCGTCGTCGAGGATGTCTTTGCCTTGTTCGAGAGCGTGATCGCCCGCACCGGGCCGCTGCCGACATTGATCGAATGGGACAATGGCGTGCCGGAGTGGCCGGTGCTGCGCGCCGAGGCCCTTGCCGCGCAAGAGCACCTGGACCGGGCGGGCTCTCTCCGCGCCGCGCCGGACGCGGCTTGAAGGAGCCCCGCGACGCCATGCAAACTTGGCAAGGCGATTTCGCCCACGCGCTGCGCGACCCGGATTGGGCCGTCCCCCGCGGCGTGACCTCGCATAATTCGGACACGCCGCAAGAGCGCTTCGCGGTCTATCGCAACAATGTCATGGTGGGCCTTGTTAGTGCATTGGAAGCGCGCTTTCCGGCGACGCGCAAAATCGCCGGTGAGGATTTCTTCAAAGGCGCCGCGAGATTGTTCGCCGCCATGCAGCCGCCGCGCTCGCCCCTGATGATGTTTTATGGCGACGCGTTTCCCGCTTTCCTGGCGGAATTCGAGCCGGCGCGGGACGTTCCTTATCTCGCCGATGTCGCCCGCCTCGAAGCCGCGCGAACGCGCGCGTACCACGCCGCCGACGCAAACCCTCTGCCGCCCGCCGCGCTCTCCGGCGTTGCCGTCGACACCTTGGCGGGATCGCGTTTCGCGTTGCACCCTTCGGTCGAAATCGTGGCTTCAAGCTTTCCGATCGTCACGATCTGGGCGATGAACTCCGGCGAAATCGCCCTTGCGCCCATAACCGATTGGCGCGGCGAGGATGCGCTTGTTTCGCGCCCCGGCTTCGATGTCGAGGTTCGCCGCCTGCCGCCCGGCGCCAAGACTTTTTTACAAAACCTCGCCGCTGGAAATCCGCTTGGAGAGGCGGCCGCGGCGGCGCTCGCCGCAAACGCCAGCTTCGATCTTGCCGCCAATCTCGCGGCCCTCTTCGCGGGGCTCGCGATCGAAATGACCAATCAACCCAACGAGGCTCCCTCGCCATGATCCGATCGCTCGAGACTCACGCGGAAAACCCTTCGGCGTTGATTGGCGCGATGCGCGCCGCCGCCGCCGTTTTGGACAAAATTCCGCAATCCGTGATTTCGCTCGCGGCGCGGATTTTTCCGGCCGCCGTGTTCTGGAGGTCGGGCCAGACCAAGGTCGAAGGGTTTCATGTGACGGACAATGCGATTGCGCTGTTTCGCGACGAATATGCGCTGCCGCTGATCGATCCGGCGCTGGCCGCGAACATTGCCGCGTTCAGCGAGCATTTCTTTCCGGTGCTGCTCGTCATAGGTCTTGCGAGCCGGCTATCGGCGCTTGCCCTTCTCGGCATGACCGCCGTCATCGAGATTTTCGTTTACCCGTATGCCTGGCCGGAGCAAGGCGTCTGGGCGACCTGCTTTCTCGTCGTCATCGCACGCGGGCCGGGGATCTTTTCCCTCGACCATCTTTTGTTGCGGCGTTGGTCACGCGCGCGGCGATAATCGCCTCAGCCGATGGCATTTATAGGGAATTTACAAAAGATCGAAGCTCCCGCCGGACTTTTTGGCGGCATCGAACGGTCTTGAAAATTTTTATCCGGGAACAAAGTTATCCCAGAACAAAAAAAACGGCCGCCGGTAACGGCGCTCGTCCATTAGGGAGAGTTACGATGCTCAGGCTTCTTGCGACCGCTTCGTTATTTTTTGCATTCACCCTTGGCATGACCGCAATGGCGGTCGCCCAGGCGATGCCGCCTCCCAGTCCGCCCGGCATCCGCTATGTGCTGCCGCGCGCGGCGGCCAGCTACCCAGGCTATCGCATCCGGGAGGGCCGCTCCATTTACCGGCTGGAGGCTCCCAGCACTTTCTACGGCGGATCGGACGAATGGGGCTATCCGGGCGGCGAGCCGCAAAATCCGCGAACCGGCGACTGACCAAGGTGCAGGCTAATTCGTGACATCTGGTCCGGCGTTCGCGGATCACGCTTTAGACCTCGAAATCGAGCCCGATATCGAGCGCCGCCGCGCTGTGGGTCAGCCAGCCGACCGAGATCAAATCGACGCCGGTCGCGGCGATCGCCGGCGCCGACTCTAGGGTGACCCGCCCCGAGGCTTCGGTCATCGCGCGGCCCGCCACGGTGGCGACCGCCTTGGCGAGCCTATCCAAGCTCATGTTATCGAGAAGCACGGCATCGGCGCCTTCGCCGAGCGCTTCCTCGAGCTGGTCCAAATCATCGATTTCGACTTCGATCTTGACGAGATGACCGGCCGCCGCGCGGGCGCGCCGCAACGCCTGCGCGATCCCCCCCGCGACGGCGATATGATTATCCTTGATGAGGATGGCGTCGTCGAGGCCGAAGCGGTGATTGGCGCCGCCGCCGGCGCGCACCGCGTATTTCTCGACCGCGCGAAGACCCGGCGTGGTCTTGCGCGTGCAGGTGATCTTGGCTTTTGTGCCGCGCACCGCCGCGACGACGGAAGCCGTCGCGCTCGCTATTCCACTGAGATGCCCAAGAAAATTGAGAGCGGTGCGCTCGGCCATCAAAATCCCGCGTGCCGGTCCCCTCACCCTGGCGATGGCGCCGCCCGTCGTGACCGTCGCGCCGTCGCTTATTTCAACCTGCATCGCAATATTCGGATCGATGAGCTCGAAGGCGAGTTTTGCCAAATCTAGCCCGGCGACGACGCCTGTCTCACGTGCAACCAGCGCGGCTCGCGCCACGAGCCCAGCCGGAACGATCGCGTCCGTGGTGAGATCGCCCGCCCGGCCAAGATCTTCGAGAAGCGCGGCGCGAACCAAAGGCTCGAACGTAATCCGCGCGAGGGGCACTGGCGTCATCGCCCGGCTTTCGTTTCAGGCAACGGTTTCGGGGACAATTTCCCGCGCGGCGGCAAGTGCCTCGTTGAGTTGCAGCATACTTCTTTGCGCATGCGCGGCGCGGCTTGGAAAATCGGTTCGCGCATGGGCGCCCCGGCTTTCCCGCCGGCGCAAGGCCGCGATCACGATCATCAGGGCGACGCAGGCGGGATCGCTCGCCTTCCCGCGCTCCAGCGCCAGCGGCAGCATCTCGGCCGCCGCCGCCGCCAAACCATCGCCGTCGCGGAGAACGCCCGCGGCGCGAGAGAGAATCTTACGCACCGCCGAAGGATCGGCGGAAACCAGCGCCCGCGCATCGGCACGTGGCTTTCCCCGGTGGTGACGCGTGGTCCCGGCTATGCTCTCGGCGACAAGACGGCCGCAGACGGACGCTTCGAGCAGGGAATTGCTGGCAAGTCGATTGGCGCCGTGGAAGCCCGTGCACGCCGCCTCGCCGCAAGCCCAGAGACCCTCGACCGATGTACGCCCGGCAAGATCGACCGCGATGCCGCCCATGTGATAGTGCGCCGCCGGGCGGATTGGAATCGGCTGGGTGACAGGATCGATTCCGGCGGCGTGACAAAAGCCGGTGATCGCCGGAAAGCGGCGCGGAAAATCGAGGTCCGGCACGTCCCGAGCGTCGAGAAAAACCCGGTGGCCCGCCGCCATGTGCCGCCAGACCGCGCGCGCGACAACAT
>JBATYB010000513.1:0-5327 GCA_049673825.1 Methylocella sp.
TCTTGCGGTCAACCATTCCCTCCTTGACGATCACGTCGATGATCTGGTTGGCGAGCTCGGTCTGATCGAGGGCCTTTGTTTCCACCGATGACTCCCTGCAAATGACCAATGGGCCGCCGCATCGCGCGCGCCGGCGATGCGGCTAGGCTGCCGCGACTCATGGACCACACGCGAGCAACTCTACGCCGAACCCAACTAGCCGGCAATCCCGCCGAGCAGCCGCAATAAGCCGCGCGCGTGCCGGAGCCGGCGCGGGCGCACAATATCCGGGCCGGAAGAGTTGATTAGACCATCCCGCGATCGAGATAAAGGCGCCTTATGGAATCGCGAGGACCGGCGTCCCAACCACGACGCGATGATAAAGGTCCACGACGTCCTCGTTATACATCCGGATGCAACCGTAGGAAGCGGCCGTGCCGACGGATCTGCGCATGCTCGCGCTCGTGCCGTGGATTGCGACTTCGGAAAGATCGAGGGTGATTGCCGCGGCGCCCATCGGGTTGCGCGGCGAGCCGCCGGGGATAACCCTCGAAAGCGCCGGGTGGTCTCGCAGCACGACCCAGGGCGCCTCCCAGGCGGGGGAGATAAACTTGCCTTGAACGAAAGTTGCGCCCTGCCAGGCCTTTCCCGCCCGGCCGATCGCGATCGGATAGCGAACGGCGGTCCCGGTTCCCGTGGTGAAATAGAGCTTCCGCTCGCTTTGCCTGATAATAATGGTGCCGGGCGGATAGGTCTGTGGAAACGCGACAAACTGACGCGCGCGGGCCTCTCCCGCCGCCGCCAAAACTGCCAAGCCCGTGAAAAAGGCGATGCCAACCCGAACCGTCCCAACAATGCGGTCAAGGCTTATGCGCTGCTTATTCATCGACGTGCCGATCGAACACCAAATGAACCCGTGTGAGCTCAGTCAAGCCGAGCCTTGGTTCAAAAATGGCAAAGGCGACGTTCGGTCGACGCGAGAATTTCCGGCGGTGGTTAAAATGTGGTTTCCACGTAACTTCCCGGTTACAACTCCCTAAACCCGGTTCAGTCGCCCCGGTTGCGGATCAAATCCTCGACAACCGCAGGGTCGGCCAGGGTGGAAATATCGCCGAGCGCATGAAATTCCTTTTCGGCGATCTTGCGCAGGATGCGGCGCATGATTTTGCCGGAACGGGTCTTTGGCAATCCGGGTGCGAAATGAACGATGTCCGGGCTGGCGATCGCGCCGATATCCTTGCGCACCCAGGCGACGAGGCCGGCGCGGAGTTCCTCGCTCTGTTCCACCCCAATCATCAAGGTGACATAGGCATAGATGCCCTGGCCCTTGATGGCGTGCGGATAGCCGACGACCGCGGCTTCCGCGACCTTTTCATGCGCGACGAGGGAACTTTCCACCTCCGCCGTGCCGAGCCGGTGACCGGAGACATTGATGACATCGTCGACCCGGCCGGTGATCCAATAATAGCCGTCGGCGTCGCGGCGGCAGCCGTCGCCGCTGAAATATTTGCCGGGATAGGCGGAAAAATAAGTCCGCACGAAGCGCTCGTGGTCGCCATGAATCGTGCGCATTTGGCCTGGCCAGGAATCGGCCAGAACCAGATTGCCCGAGCAGGCGCCTTCGAGGACGGTTCCGGCGGCATCCACCACCTCCGGCCGGATTCCGAAAAACGGCCGCGCCACCGAGCCGGGCTTCAGGTCCGTGGCGCCGGGAAGCGGCGAAATGAGGATGCCGCCGGTCTCGGTTTGCCACCAGGTATCGACGATCGGGCAGCGCGCATCGCCGACGACATGGTAATACCATTCCCACGCTTCCGGATTGATCGGCTCGCCGACCGTGCCTAGAAGCCGCAACGAGGCACGGCTCGTCGCCTGGACCGGCGCGTCGCCGGCGCGCATCAGCGCGCGGATCGCGGTCGGCGCGGTATAAAAAATATTGACCCGATGCTTGTCGACAACCTGCCAGAAGCGCGACACGCTGGGGTAGGATGGAATGCCTTCGAAGATCAGCGTCGTGGCACCATTGGCGAGGGGGCCGTAGACGATGTAGCTATGCCCCGTCACCCAGCCCACGTCGGCGGTGCACCAAAAAATATCGCCTTCGCGATAATCGAAAACATAGTGATGCGTCATCGCGGCGTAGACGAGGTAGCCCGCCGACGTATGCACCACGCCCTTCGGCGCGCCGGTCGAGCCCGACGTATAGAGGATGAACAGAGGGTCTTCCGCGCCCATCTCGGCGCAGGGGCACTCAGTCGCGGCTTGGGCCGTGGCCTCGTGGCACCAGACATCGCGGCCATCGACCCATGCGACGGCGCCGCCGGTGTGCTTAACGACGAGCATGGTCTTGACGATTCCGCCGGTTTTCGCGGCGGCCTCGTCGGCGTGCGCCTTCAGCGGCGTCTTGCGGCCGCCGCGCCGCCCCTCATCGGCGGTGATGAGAACCTTCGAGCGGCAATCCTCGATGCGTCCGCCGAGCGACTCCGCGGAGAAACCGCCGAAAACGACCGATTGGATCGCGCCGATCCGCGCGCAGGCGAGCATCGCATAGGCCGCCTCGGGGATCATCGGAAGATAGATCGTGACCGTGTCGCCCTTTTTGACGCCATGGCTTTTGAGGACATTCGCGAGACGGCAAACCTCGTCGCGCAGTTCCTGGTAGGTGATATGCTTCGATTCTGCCGGGTCGTCGCCTTCCCAGATGATCGCGGTGCGGCTGGCGAGCCGGGGCAGATGCCGGTCGATACAATTTTGCGCGACATTGGTGGTTCCGTCCTCGAACCATTTGATCGAGACGGAGCCCGGCCCGAAGGAGGTATTTTTCACTCTCGTGAAGGGTTTGATCCAATCGATGCGGCTTGCCTGCTCGGCCCAGAAGGAATCGGGATCGGCGACCGACCAGGCATAGAGTTCCAGGTATTTCGCATTGTCGATGTACGCGCGTTTCATCCAGGCGGGAACGACCGGATAGGTTTTTCCAGACATGGCTTTCCTCCCGGAGGCAACTCGCGAGCGCGCTGGCGATTTTGGACCAGCTCACGGGCATTCTTTCTCAACTCTTTCGAGAGCTTGCGCTAGGCCGGCGAGAGAATAGCTGTCGGTCGTCACGTGACCTCTCAGCGAGGACGCCTTGACGATGAGTTTCGAGCCCTTTTTCAAGGCATCGACGAATTTGGCTTCCTCGGCCAGGTTCTTAATCCAGGCGTTGGCACCCTTGGCAATGAGAGCGAAGCCGGCCCCGGCGATTTCCGCGCGGCCGCTGCCTTCTTTGATCGGAAATCCCATGATGATCGAGACCTCCTCGCGCACATTCTCGCCTGGCCGGTTGGAGATGAAGACATAGGCGGGATCGCGTTTCAATCCGGGAGGAGCCCTGTTCTTGGGAGTCGCCAGCGCGTAGCAGGTCTTGGACTTTTCGCCCTGCGCGAGAAACACCCCCCAATCGCCGTAAGTCGCCAGTTGCGAGGGCTTGCCGGCCGCGGCGCCGGATTGTTCGGCTTTCGCCGCTGGCCTTGCCGCCTTGGTCTTGGACGAGGCGGGGCCGGCGCAGGCCAGCGCGGCCGCGAAGGCGAGGGTTATAACGGCGGCGAATCCGCGAAAGATTTGGCGAGACATGGCGTGTCGATACTCCTGGCCGCCTTGCGCGAAAAGGGGATGCGGCCTTGCGTCCTCTATATGCCGTGAGCGCGGCAGGCGAAAGGCATCGCAGCGGCCGATCGCGGGAAATTTGGAGCGCCGCCCCCGGTTTGAGGCGGCTCTCAGGGAAGATTTATGCGGCGATGATCGCTGCTTGTCACGTCCGTTTGCTTCACAGTCCTTCGGTTTTCGCGGCGGCAAGAATGGCGCCCTGCCGCTCCGGCGTGCCCTTTTGCACCAGCACGACAAAGCCTTTGCCGTCGCGGGCCACGCCCGGCACGCCGAAGGTCGCGGTCTGGCCAATCCAATCGCCGAGCTTGTCGATGGAGCGGACGACATTCGCGTAGGTTACGGCGCGGCCAGCATTCTCGCCTAGCTGGATATCAACCGTGCTGGCGCGCGCAACCCGCGGCACGAAAACAGCCGCCGGGCCGCCGCTGCCGCCAGCAACCTCGACCATGAAATGGCCGCCAGTCTCGGATAGACGCATCGGCGCGGCCAGCGCGCCTTCGACCCCCTTGGCGGTCTTAATCGCTTGTTCGATTTCGGCCGGGTCGCCGCCGGCCGCGTCGGCCCATTCACAATAAGTTGCAGGGTATAGACATTCGCCTCGCCGTGCGCCGCCGCATAGGCCCTCTGGCGCGCCGTGAAGGCCGGAGGCGCGAGCGCATCCCGCCAGCCGGTAGTGTCCCAATAATCGACCGGAAAGGAAACCGCCACGACGCCGGGCGCGCGCGATCGCCGCGAGCCATCGGCCGGCGCGTGGACGGCCGGCACACCCTTGGCTCGTGAAAAGCTCGACGACATGATTGATCGTCCTGGATGCGAACGGCCCGGCTCCAAGATTGCAGCAGGCCACCACCACCATCGCCGATGCACGCAGGCAACCAGGATCGAGCGACGGGAGAAAGCCATGAGCAGTTCATCGGTATGGGGTATCGGCCTTTTTTTTTGAATTTAGACAGATGCTTGATCGGCGCGCGTAAATTCATGTTTACCACGGATATCCGAGGCCGCCGGGCACGGCGCGACTGTCCCGCTTAGCGCCACTTGAGACGTTATTGCTGAATTCGGTGGTCTTGTGGATTGGCTGTCTTGTTATTGGCGGGATTCCTGGCCGAATCTCTCTTTGGACCGCTACCGGGAATTCCCGCGGACGGCGTGGTCGTTGAACCATCAGCGGAGTTGCGCCCCGCGGGCGTCCGAACCGCATCGCGGGTTGATTGTGCCGCCTTGTCGGATCGGCCGTGCCCAGAAGTAAAAGGCTTGTCGCTCAACAGGTTGCATTTGAGTGCGCATCCCAGCATGCCTGTTGTCCGGTAACCTCGTCCTTTAATTGGATTCTAGTATAATTTAGATTAAGTATCTCTGTCAGGACTTGATTCTCAGTAGCGTCCGTTTCAAATTTCGAAACGACGATGTTGGTAAGCGTGATCGTAAAAAACTTCACCAAAATACCCGTCTCGTTTTGTTCAAGAAAAGTGATCACTGCGTTAGGGAAATGCTTTCCGGTAACTAACGCAAGGAAAAGAGGAGGAGATGAAGCGTCAAAGCGCTTGTGGATTTCCAAATCGCTGAGAACGACCTTTCCAGTGCCAGCACTTCCACCCGTGGACCCCGCTGGTACGGCGTTCTGTACTTTGTTCCATAGCGACAATACTTCGATGGCACCTTCCACTCCCTTCACTTTCAGATCACCTGGAATCCCAGGG
>JBATYB010000514.1:0-3750 GCA_049673825.1 Methylocella sp.
ATCGCCACTTCATTGGCGTGCAGCTCGTCTCGATATTTTTGCGCGAGCTTCTTGGGCTGGCCGCGAAAATGTTCGAGCAATTCGGTGATGAAAGTCCCGGTGCCGGCGGCGGGGTCGAGAATTTCCACGTTCTTGTCGATCAGGCGCTTGCCGAAATGTCTCTCGCAAAGCCAGTCGGCGCTCTCGATCATGAAGCGCACGATCTCGTTCGGCGTATAAATCACGCCGAGCCGATCCGCCGCCTTCGGATTATAGACCTTGTAAAAATTCTCGTAGATGAGTTTGAGGAAGGCCTGTTTCTCGCTGTGCGTCGAAATCAGCGCCGCCGCCGCCAGGATCGCCGCGTAATAAGGCTCCAGGCTTTTTAAGGTGTTTTTCTTGACCGCGCCGGTGAAAAACTTGGCTTCAAGCTCATAAAGCTCCCTGGCGACATTGTTCTGGCGGTGGAAATCGCTCTCGTTGAAAACCTTCGCAAAAATGTCTTCCGTCAAAATATGCTGGATCAGCATTTCGCGCACGTCGGCCGCGGTGACCGCGGGGTTGATCGTGTCCTTTGCGTGTTTCAGGAATTTGCGCTGGGCATTACAAAAATCGGCGTTGGCGGCCTCGGCCGTGGCGATCATGTCCCGCAACGCGGTGAGGACAGCGGGCAAATCGGTTTTGAATTGCTCGACCGCCTTGCGGAATTTTGCGATTTCCGGCCGTTCATAGGCGAAGAAAAGTTTTAGGAGCTTTTCGAGTTGTTGCGGGTCATCCACCTTGCAACGGAACACGTCCGTGCCGTTCTGGATGAGGGCGGCGGAAATCGAATCCTCAAAAATGATGTTGTCGCGCGGATAGCCCTTCTTGAATTTTTTGGCGATTTCCGCGTCGAGATCGTCCTCTTCATCTTTGGCCTCCCAATAGCCAAACGGCACGCGCAAGGAGTGGAGTAGGGCGCCATCGACGGATATCGGGTTTTTCGCCGCCGTCACGATTCGATATTCGGCAATGAATTGCAGCTCGCGGGTCTTGCCCCATGCCTTCAAGAGGTCTTTAAAAGCCTCCCGGACCACGGTTTCCCGCTTCGTGCCGGAAATCTTGCGCAGGCGATGCAGCTCGTTCAGATATTGGGTGATAAGAAGCTGGCTCATGAAGATCAGGCCTGAACATAATCGAATCGATTTAATCGAAAGTTTTGCCTGATTACAACGAAAGACGCGAGCGTCGCGCGTGCCTCAGGCCGCGAAAGCCCTCAACTCGGCCGGTAGCAGCCAGGAAAGCCGATGTGGTCGTATCGGGATCCTCGAAAATTTCTCACAGCCGGAAATAACCGCAGAGCGAAAGCATAAACGCTACCGCAAATTTCTGCTTGATCCAAATCCTAGCTTCGTATCCCGGCTCGCGATGCCTATTTTGGAGCATGATCCAACTCCCTTTGGCCGGGGCCGCTCCAATAAATTTCCGGCTAGCGCGAAACAAAACTTTGCGCTCGGGCGGGCGGCCTCTTTCGCCTTCGGCCGGTGATCACAATCTATCATTTGGAAAGGGATGAGAAACCATGGCGAACGCCGATCCGATCGTCATCGCCGCCGCCGCGCGCACGCCGATTGGCGGCTTTCAGGGCGAGTTCAAGGACCTTGCCGCCCCGAGTCTCGGCGCCGCCGCGGCGAAGGCGGCGCTCGCTCGTTCCGGGGTTGCGCCCGCGGACATCGAGGAAGTGATCCTTGGCTGCGTCTTGCCGGCTGGCCAGGGTCAGGCTCCCGCCCGTCAGGCCGCGCTTGCCGCCGGCCTGCCTGAGTCTGTTCCCTGCACGACCGTCAACAAGATGTGCGGTTCCGGCATGAAGGCGATCATGCTGGCGCACGACATTTTATGCGCCGGGAGCGCGCGGATCGCGCTTGCGGGCGGCATGGAAAGCATGAGCAACGCCCCCTATCTGCTCGATCGCGCGAGGTCCGGCTACCGCATGGGGCATGGCCGGCTTATCGATCATATGTTCCTCGACGGGCTCGAGGATGCCTACGGCGAGCATTTGCCGATGGGCGCCTTCGCGGAGGATTGCGCCGAACGATTCCAATTCACCCGCGCCGCCCAGGACGCCTTCGCCATCGTTTCCCTGGAGCGGGCGCAAAGGGCGATCGGTGACGGCAGCTTTGCGAAGGAGATCGCGCCGGTCACGGTCAAGTCCGGCAAGGCCGAAGCCAGGATCGTATCGCACGATGAGCAGCCGCTAAAGGCGAAGCTCGATAAAATTCCTCATCTCAAACCGGCGTTCAGGGAAGGCGGCAGCGTGACGGCGGCGTATTCGAGTTAGATTTCGGACGGCGCCGCGGCGCTCGTTCTCCTGCGCCGCTCGGAGGCCGAAAAGCTGGGCATCTCGCCGTTGGCGACGATCCTGGCTCATGCCACGCACGCGCAGGCGCCCAGTCAATTCGCCACCGCCCCCATCGACGCGTTGCGAAAACTGATTGACAAGACCGGCTGGTCGCTCGCGGATGTCGATCTTTTCGAGATCAACGAGGCCTTCGCGGTGGTCGCGATGGCGACGATGCGGGAGCTTTCATTGCCGCGTGAAAAAGTCAATGTGCATGGTGGCGCCTGTGCGCTCGGCCATCCGATCGGCGCGTCGGGGGCCAGAATCGTCGTGACGCTGCTTGCGGCCTTGCAAAAATACGGCTTGAAACGCGGCGCGGCGGCGCTTTGCATCGGCGGCGGCGAGGCCACCGCCATCGCGCTTGAAATGCCGTGTTGACACGACCGGCGAACTATCCGCCAAATTGACTGGGCAGAGGCGTTCCCGCCTCCTTAAGCTTCGATTTAAAAGGTACCGCATGAGCGAAGATGACCGTTTTGCGCCGAAGGCACCTCCCCATTGGACGGCGCCCGAACAGCCGCCCGCGCCACCCGCTTTTCGCCCGCGTCCCCAAGACACGCCGCTCAACCGTTTTCTGGGCGGCTCTCCGGGCGGCGTCTTCCTGCGGCTTGTTTTCGTATCCCTGATCGCCGGCGCTTTCCTGATGTGGCTCGACATCCGGCCCGCGGATATTTTTCGCGGGATCACCGATCTCGTCAATCGCATCTGGGATCTTGGCTTCGACGCGATCCGTGTGGTGGCCGATTATATCGTCGCGGGAGCCGCGATCGTCGTCCCGGTCTGGCTGGTGCTGCGGCTCATGAATATGCGCAACGGCCGCTGAACCGGGCGGCCGTGCGGTGTCCCCCAACGCAAATAACACTAGTGTAAATCCTCCGCGCGTCAGCCACGCCCGCGTGGTGCGGCTGGCGCTGCCGATGACGCTCGCCCATTTGTCGACGCCGTTGCTCGGCATCGCCGACGCGGCGATTATTGGCAGGCTCGGCCAGGCGCATCTTCTCGGCGCGATCGCCGCCGCCGCCGTGATTTTCGACTTTATCTTCTGGAGTTTCGGGTTCTTGCGCATGGGGACGGCGGGGCTCACCGCGCAAGCCCTTGGCGCCGGCGACGCCGCCGAGCAACGCGCGACGCTCATCCGCGCCCTGATCGTCGCCGCTTGCATCGGAGCCGCGATGGTTTTGCTCCAGGCGCCGATCGCCTGGCTCAGCTTCGGCGCGCTCGATGCCAGCCCCGAGGTCACCGGCGCGGCGCGGCTTTATTTCGACATAAGGATTTGGTCGGCGCCTTTTGTTCTTATCAATTACGCGGTGCTCGGCGCAATCGTCGGATGCGGGCGAACCGGGGTGGCGCTCGTCCTCCAGGTCTTGATGCATCTGGTCAACATCGCCTTCAAC
>JBATYB010000515.1:0-1952 GCA_049673825.1 Methylocella sp.
GTACACCGTCACGCCGATTTCCGCGCGCGTATCTGTATTCGGAACGAAAATGCGATAAAATGGTATAATGGCAAATGTCCACCTATCGCTCGCAATCGGCGGGACGCTTCCCGCCCAAGCCCGTGCCCCCGGCAAACCGATGCTCGAAAAAACCTCGCCTGACGCACGACTCGACCAATTTTTCGCCTGGCCGGCCGAGGCAGACGGCCCCATCGCCTTGGCAAGGCGCGACCTGAACAAAACCCTGCCCCGGCGCTTCTACCAGGAGGTGACGGTGCAACATCGGGACGGAACTTTCATCCTGCTTCTGGACGGCCGCGCGGCCAAGTCGCCGGGGGGAAACCGTTTGGCGCTGCCGGACTCGGCGGCGGCATGGGCGCTGGCGGACGAATGGTCGGCGCAGAATGAGATGATCGATCCGGCGGCCATGCCATTGACGCGCATTCTCAATTCCGCGATTGATGGAGTAGCGTGCCGGCTCGACGCCACGGTGGACGAGATCGTCAAATATGCCGGGGCGGACCTCGTTTGTTATCGCGCGGCCGGGCCAAGAATGCTGAAAGAGGCGCAAGCCGCCGCCTGGGATCCGATCCTCGCATTTGCGCGCGAAAAACTCGGCGCCCATTTCATTTGCATCGAAGGCGTGGTGTTCGTCGAACAGCCGCAACCCGCCTGCGCTGCGGTGAAAGACGCCGTCGAGCGCATCGCAAACAGCGGCCAAGCGGCACCTTTCGCGCTGGCCGCGCTGCATGTGATGACAACGCTCACCGGCTCGGTCTTGCTCACGCTCGCCGTGGTAAATGGCGCGCTGACACCCGCGGAAGCCTGGACTGCCGCTCATGTCGACGAGGACTTTGAAATGCGCGTCTGGGGCGAGGACGCGGAGGCGTTGCGGCGCCGTTCGCGGCAATGGACCGAGATGGAGGCGGCGGCACGCCTGTTTCAGGCCGTCCTTGGCGCTGGAGCATGAAAGAGCACGCGTTTTCGCGAAGTGACGGCAGGACGTTCCCAAGCATGGGCAATGCGATCGGCAAACAGAAAGATGCCCGGTGAAACCCAGTCTCGAACGCCTTGACGGACGCCGCGCGCGTGCCCTTAGTGCCGGCGGAAAACAACGGATAGATGCGCAGCACGGGCGCGGAAAGCTCACCGCGCGGGAACGAATCGAGCTTCTGACGGATCAAGGCTCGTTCGAGGAATCCGGGATGTTCGTCGAGCATCGCGCGACGGACTTCGGCATGGATCAACGCCATGCGCCGGGCGATGGCGTCATCACCGGCTCCGGCACCATCAACGGCCGCGCGGTCTTCGTCTACGCCAAGGATTTTACCGTTTTTGGGGGTTCGCTTTCCGAGGCGCACGCGGAAAAGATCGCCAAGCTGCAGGACATGGCGCTCAACAATCGCGCGCCGCTCATCGGGCTTTTCGATTCGGGAGGCGCCCGCATCCAGGAAGGGGTCGCCGCGCTCGCGGGCTACGGCGAGGTTTTCCAGCGCAACGTCCTGGCGTCGGGGGTGATCCCCCAGATTTCCCTCGTCATGGGTCCTTGCGCGGGCGGCGACGTCTACTCCCCGGCGCTCACCGATTTCATCTTCATGGTCAAGGACACGAGCTATATGTTCGTGACCGGCCCCGATGTGGTGAGGGCGGTGACCAACGAGACGGTGAGCGCCGAGGATCTCGGCGGAGCATCCGTGCATACGGTCAAAAGCGCGGTGGCCGACGGCGCCTATCAAAACGATGTCGAGGCTTTGCTGCAAATGCGGCGGCTTGTCGATTTCCTGCCATCGTCGAACACGAGCGGCGTTCCCGAATGGCCGGTCTTCGATGACCCCGAGCGATGCGAGGCCTCGCTCGACTCGCTGGCGCCGGACGATCCGGCAAAGCCTTACGACATCAAGGAACTCATTGCCAAGACCGTGGACGAGGGCGATTTCTTCGAGATCCAAGAG
>JBATYB010000516.1:0-2138 GCA_049673825.1 Methylocella sp.
CGGGAAGGCAGGGATCGAGCCGCCGATCGCCATGGGCCGTCGGCCGCGTCATCCGCTCCTGACCGAGCGCGATCTCGACGGCGCCGCCCGCTCCAGAGAATCCACCACCGGCCGAAGCCATGGCGCATCGGATGAAGACGCCGGAAGGCAGGGATCTCTTTTGCCCTGCGCAAACAACCTCCCGAGCCGGCTTCCGGCATCCTCAAAGCGGTGCCCGGATTCCGTCAGTTTCCGCTCCGCGGGCTCGCCAAGGCGCGCGGCGGGCGGAGCCTCGTGACCATGGCCTGGAATGTGAAGCGGACGTTCGCCTTCAATCCTGCCCGAAGAGAGCCGGCGCGGCCTGGCGCCAAGAACTGGCGCCAAGAAAAAGCAGACGGCCGCCGCCTCATGCGGGCTATTCCAACGCGATCCGTGCGAATCAGCATCCGGCAAAGGCTCGCGGCGGCAAAAACCGCCCCGGCATTCAGGTGTAAGCCTCCGTCCGGCACGCGGCTAGAGGACACCACGGTCGATCATATTACCCCTTCTAGAGAGGACGGGAAAAGAACTCCTGATAATGGACAGCTAGCCCATCGAGACTATAACGCACGCAAGAATGTCAAAATGCCCGATTAAGGTATTGTGAAGCCGCCGCGTTCCACCATTTCAAAACCGCGTGTATTCCGAAACTCACCCCAACCGGACTCTTCGCGCCCCGGCGCTTGGCCGTCAGGCCGCGCCTTGCGCCGCAGACTTCCGTACATAAAAGGCCGCGCGACTGCTTGTTGTGTCGTTCGAGCGAGCTGGCGTTGAAGACGTATCAACGTGGCGAAAAGCGCGGCGGGTATCAAGGCTGGAAACTGTCGCGGGCGGAATCGATCAGACCACGGCTCGTGATCACGATCCAGCCGCCGCCACGCCTCTCGATCGATTTCACCACGCCGGCACCGGGAATGATCTCTCCCGGCGCGACCTCGATCGAGCCGCGCGGACTCTCGACGAGAGCGATCCCGTTGTAAACATCACGGACAACCCAATTCGTGATCAATCGCGGCGTGCTCGCTGCCGGTGCAAGGCTTCCGAGCGGGCGGGGAACTCCCGGGGCGGTGGGATTCTGGGACGGATCGAACGCGTCGCCGCGTCCGGCTATTTTTCTTTGCGCATGCGCGTTTTCAAGCGGCGGCTTTGCCGGCGCGACGGCAGATTGCGCCGGTTTCCCGGCGGCCGGCTTTCCTGCTCCCGAGGCGGCGCCAAGCGATGCGGTAGCGAGCGGCGCCGCGCTCTGGTGTTCAATGCGATCGAGCCGCTCGATAATTTGGGAAAGTTTCGCCGCGGGCTCGCGCTGCATGTCCTCGACCTTCCCCGCAAGCGCGGCGATCGAAGCGCTGGTTTCTGTGTTCACAGCATCGAGACGCGTCTTCAGGCCTTCGAGCGCGGCGGCCTCATTCCCGGACTGGCTCTGCGCGGCGCGCAAGGCCTCGACATTGGCTTTGAGACCCCGGATGTCCTCGGCCATTTCTTGCGTCGCGCGGAGCATTTCGGCACGCGCCACGCTCTCTTGCGTCGCGACAGGCGCGGGCGGCGGCGTAACGGCGTAAAACGGCAACTGACCACTGGAAAAATACGCCCCCGCCGCCCATGCAAAACCAAGAAGACAGGCTGCCAGGGCCGCGCGCGAACCATAGGCGAAGAGCTGTTTGAAACGCGATGGCGCCTTTAGCGGAGCGGCGGCAAAGTGTTCCGTTCTGCTCGGTCGAATTTGCTCTGCTCCAGGCTGCATAAGTTCCTCGACGGGGGAGCGCGAAAGCGGGATGGCCGAGTCGAGGACACTCGATTCTGAAGCAGGAATTGCTGGTGGGACAGCTTCGCCTTGTGCCAGCAGGACTATGATTTTAGGTATTGCATAGCCCATAATTGTTCTAGCAAAGCTTTGGCTTATATCGACTTTATCGGCAATCTCGCCAATAACGCCGGAGCCTAGCGTCTGCTCTACCTCTTCTCCCGAAAGGGGAACAACCTCGGTTCCACCTGACCAGGAAGCAACCTCGGCGGCGAAACCGGCGGCCTTGAACATCTCGAGGAAGCCGCCCATACCGCCCGGCTGCCCAGAGATCAGGCCGAGCGTCTCATGAACAAGCGGGCTGGCCTTGGGCCCGAGA
>JBATYB010000517.1:0-3129 GCA_049673825.1 Methylocella sp.
GGCGCGGCCTTGCCGGCCTCGGCCGCTCCGGTTGCTGCCGCCAAGGACCCGCAGCGGGACGGCGAGGGCGGTCCTGGGCCAGGCACGGTTGTCATCACCCGCCCAAAGACCCAGATCCGGCATCCGAGCATGTACCGCGTCTTGCTCTTGAACGACGATTACACGCCGATGGAGTTTGTTGTATCGGTGTTGAAGAAATATTTCAATAAGGGTCCGGAAGAGGCAAAGCGCATCATGCTTCATGTGCATCAACATGGGGTCGGCGAATGCGGGGTCTTTACTTACGAAATCGCCGAGACGAAGGTAACGCAGGTCATGGATCACGCCCGCAAGCATCAGCACCCCCTGCAGTGCATCATGGAAAAAAAATGAGAGGTTGGAGCCAATGCCGTCCTTCTCCCGCAATCTCGAACAATCGCTGCACCGGGCCTTGGCGATCGCCAACGAGCGGCGTCACGAATATGCCACGCTCGAACATCTGCTGTTCAGTTTGACCGATGACGGGGACGCCGCCGCGGTCCTGCGTGCCTGTTCGGTCGATCTCGATCTGTTGAAAAAGAATCTTCGCGAATATATCGACCAGGAGCTCGACAACCTGATTAGCGAGGATCGGGAGGACGCCAAGCCGACGGCGGGATTTCAACGCGTCATCCAGCGGGCGGTCATTCATGTTCAGTCCTCGGGGCGGGAAGAAGTCACCGGCGCCAACGTGCTCGTCGCAATTTTTGCCGAACGCGAGAGCCACGCCGCCTATTTCCTGCAGGAGCAGGACATGACCAGGTACGACGCGGTCAATTACATCAGCCACGGGATAGCCAAGCGGCCGGGCCTTTCCGATTCCCGGAGGACCCCGCGCGGCACCGAGGAGGAAGCCGAGGCGCGTGAAGCAAAGGACGCCAAGGAAACCGGCGAGTCGAAGAAAAAGGAAGGCGCGCTCGATGCCTACTGCGTCAACCTCAACAAGAAGGCGCGGGATGGACGGATCGATCCGCTGATCGGGCGCGAGGCGGAAGTCCAGCGCACCATTCAGGTATTGTGCCGGCGCCACAAGAACAACCCTCTGCTTGTCGGAGATCCTGGCGTCGGCAAGACCGCCATAGCCGAAGGTCTCGCCCGCAAGATCGTCATGGGCGAAGTGCCGGAAGTCCTCGCCGAGGCGACGGTTTTCGCTCTCGATATGGGCACGCTGCTCGCGGGCACCCGCTACCGGGGCGATTTCGAGGAGCGCCTGAAACAGGTGATGAAGGAAATCGAAAACCACAAGAAGGCTATTCTGTTCATCGACGAGATTCACACCGTGATCGGAGCGGGGGCGACGTCGGGCGGCGCGATGGACGCGTCGAATCTATTGAAACCGGCCTTGGCGCAAGGCGCGCTGCGCTGCATCGGCTCGACGACCTACAAGGAATACCGGCAATATTTCGAAAAGGATCGCGCTCTCGTGCGCCGCTTCCAGAAGATCGACATCAACGAACCCTCGATTCTCGACGCCGTCGAAATCATGAAGGGGCTAAAACCCTATTTCGAGGAGTTCCACAAGCTTCGCTACACCAACGAGGCCGTGAAGGCGGCAGTGGAACTTTCGGCGCGCTATATCAATGACCGCAAATTGCCGGACAAGGCGATCGACGTGATCGACGAGACCGGGGCGAGCCAGATGCTTCTGCCGGAACCGAAGCGGAAAAAGACAATCGGCATCAAGGAAATCGAGGCCACCATCGCGACGATGGCGCGGATTCCGCCCAAAACCGTTTCCAAGGACGATGCCGAGGTTCTCGAACATCTGACCGAGACGCTGGAGCGCGTCGTCTACGGCCAGAACGAGGCGATCACGGCATTGACATCGGCGATCAAGCTGGCTCGCGCCGGCTTGCGCGACGGCGAAAAACCGATCGGAACCTATCTTTTCTCGGGGCCGACCGGAGTTGGCAAGACCGAGGTCGCCCGTCAGCTTGCGATCAGCCTCGGCGTCGAGCTCGTGCGCTTCGACATGTCGGAATATATGGAGCGCCACACCGTTTCAAGGCTTATCGGCGCGCCTCCTGGCTATGTCGGCTTCGATCAAGGCGGTCTGCTGACCGATGCGATCGATCAGCATCCCCATAGTGTCCTGCTGCTTGACGAGATCGAAAAGGCGCATCCCGATCTCTATAATATCCTGTTGCAGGTCATGGATCACGGAAAGCTCACCGATCATAGCGGCAAGCCCATCGATTTCCGCAACGTCATCTTGATCATGACGACGAATGCCGGCGCCTCCGACATGCAGCGCGCCGCCTATGGTTTCACCCGCTTGAAGCGCGAAGGCGAGGATTTAGAGGCGATCAACCGGATGTTCGCGCCGGAATTCCGCAACCGTCTCGACGCGGTCGTGACGTTCAAGCATCTGCCGGCCGAGGTCATCGTCAAGGTCGTCGACAAATTCATCATGCAGCTCGAGGCACAGCTCGCCGACCGCAATGTTGCGATCGAACTTGCCGACGAGGCGCGCAATTGGCTGGTCGAACATGGTTACGACGAGCAGATGGGCGCGCGGCCGATGGCGCGGGTCATCCAACAGGCGATCAAGACACCGCTCGCCGATGAAGTGTTGTTTGGCCGGTTGAAAAACGGGGGAACGGTGCTGGTTGTCGTCACCGCGGAGGAAGACGGCATCAAGAAATTGGGCTTTGTCTTTCCCGAAGGCCCGGTGTTGCCGCGCCCGGAGCGCGACATCGTCGAGGCCGGCAAAAAACGGGTGCGGGCAGAACCCGAAGTGCGCCGCGCCAAATCCCGCCGTCTTAAGGACGAGGAGGGCGACGACGAGCCGGATGAGGATATGCCCGGCGACGGCGCCTCCGGCGACGACGAGGCCGAAACGGTTGGCAGGGGCGAGGAACCGGATCCGAGGCGCTGACGCGCGGCCAAGCAGACCACTGGCCGACAATGTAATTGTTTTGCCGGGCGCTCGATAATCGGGGAGATTTTTTGCTTTAGAGCTTCAATTCCGGAGCGGTTTTTTGCTTAGTGTCTGTTCTGAAACTTCTTGAATCAAAAGAATCATTTGTGATTCAAGGGAGGTGGCCTGATTCGAGGAGGGCCGCCGATGTGGACGAAAGAAAACCGGGGCCGTTATGACCGGAGCCAACA
>JBATYB010000518.1:0-2862 GCA_049673825.1 Methylocella sp.
GCGCGCGCGCCGATGAAGTGCGGCCGGGCCTCGCCGCGGAATTGGCGGGCGAGTTGGCCTATCTGGCCGGAAGCTGGCCGCGCGATTTGCCGAAAGGCGTCGTCCATGCGGATCTTTTTCCCGACAATGTCTTGTTCGTTGGCGATGAATTATCCGGGCTCATCGATTTCTACTTCGCCTGCACGGATGAACTCTCTTACGATGTCGCGATCTGTCTCAACGCCTGGTGTTTCGAACCGGACGGTTCGTTCAACATTACCAAGGGGCTGGCGTTTTTTACCGCGTACGAGGGCGTGCGCAAATTAACCGGAGCGGAAGTCGAGGCGTTCGTCGTCCTTGCGCGGGGGGCCGCGCTGCGTTTCGCGCTGACCCGCCTCGTCGATTGGTTGAATGTCCCGGCGGATGCCTTGGTGCATCCCAAGGATCCGCTCGAATATGTCGGCAAATTGTGCTTCCATCGGCAAGCCGGCAGCGCCCGCGAACTCGGTTTGCTGCGATGAACGGCGAGGTTTCGATCTGGACCGACGGCGCTTGTTTCGGCAATCCAGGTCCGGGAGGCTGGGGTGCTATCCTGTGCTTCGGCGCGCGCGAAAAAGAGCTGTTTGGCGGCGAAGCCGAGACCACCAATAACCGCATGGAATTGACCGCCGCTATCGCCGCGCTAGAGGCGCTGAAGCGGCCATGCACGGTCCATCTCCATACGGATTCGAATTATCTCAAGGGCGGCATGACCACATGGATGGCTGCCTGGAAACGCAAAGGCTGGCGCACCGCTGGTGGAAAAATCCGCAAGAATGCGGAGCTATGGCAAAGGCTCGAGGCGGCCGCCGCGCATCACACCATCGATTGGCGCTGGGTGAAGAGTCATGCCGGGGACGTCATGAACGAGCGTGCCGACGCGCTCGCCCGCAAAGGGATGGCAGGGTTCATATAGCCCTCGTCCGAAGGGCCGAAGCCCTTGACAGCGCTGCAACATAAATCGGCACTTGAACCAGCCCGAAGGAAGACCCCCGCATGATCCTCCCAGTCAACCCGCTCATCGCGATGGGCGTGCTCGCGTCCACCGCCGCGACAGATGCAGCCTACGTGTTCTTCAACGCCGCCGTGACCGGCCGGCGTCGGTTTTGGGCCGCGAACTGGAGCGCCATCTGGTATCTGCTGTCCGCTTTTGCGGTCATCAGCTATACGGAAAACGCCGTCTACGTCCTATTTGCCGCAGCGGGTTCGTGGCTCGGCGCATTCGCCTCGGTAACCTGGGTGAGGCGCGGAGGACCCGCCGGAGACGCGACGGGGCGCCATAGCCCGCCGTGAGTGTGAGAGGACCTAGAGTTGCTTCAGCAGGGCTTCCGCGCTTGACGTTTCGGCCTTGCCCGGCGCCGCTTCGACGTTGAGCTTTCGTACCACGCCATTGTCGACAAACATCGCATAGCGCTGCGAGCGGATGCCGAGCCCGCGCGCCGTGAGATCGAGCGAAAGCCCAAGCGCGCGCGCGAAATCGCCATTGCCGTCGGCGAGAAAGGCGATCTTGCCATCCGCTCCGGCGCTTTTTGCCCATGCGTCCATGACGAAAACGTCGTTGACGCCGGTCACCGCGATCTCGTCGATCCCCTGCGCCTTGAATTGATCGAGGTGATCGAGAAAACCGGGCAAATGGTGTTTGTCGCACACAGGTGTAAAAGCCCCGGCAACGCCGAAAAGGACCACTTTACGGCCTTTGAAAATCTGATCCGTGGTACGCAGTTGCGGGCCATCCGGCGCCATGACCGTAAATGTTGCGTGAGGGATTGGATCTCCGCTCTGGATTGCCATCGTTTCTCCTTGGAGCACGGGCGTCCTGCTTGCAGCAAGCAATTATCTTGCCGTCAAGCCCTAATGGCACGCGAAAACGCCGCCTTGGTCGGGAATCGCAAGCGCGGTTTTCGTTTTTTCCTGGCTCTGGTCCGATCGCGAGCGGGTCCATCGGTCGCCTGGAACATGCTTCACGGGACGGGGGCGGCATCGAGGTCAACCGCGAACTCGTAGCTTTGCTGTTCATTCCTCAACGTCAGGATCACAGGGACGAGTGCGCGGCTATAGGTTCGCGGCTTTTCGACTTCGACGATCAGGAATTCGTCGGGGCGGCCGGATTTTCGTGTCTCGAAATACCAGCCTGGGGGGGCCTCGGCGAAGAGATCCTGCGCGCCGCCGCCGCGCGACGACAGCCGCCAGGTCGGCGCAAGCGCCGTTTCGTCGCGCGTGATCGCTACTTTGGCGTCGCGTTGTTCCGGCGTTAGACGGAGAGGCACCGCGGCTTCCGCCGCGGCGATCGCGGCTGCTTCCGGGCGCGCGGTCCCGGCCTCCGGGACGGGGAGCAAGGTAAGCCTCGCCTCGGCTTTGGCCGGAAGGCAAATCCGGCTGCAAACGGCATAGGACACGTTCAAGACCAAAAGGACGGGGCGAGCGGCGTCCTTGGGGGTGACGCGAACGGGGAAAATCACCCGGTCGCGATAGCCGAAAGCCTCGGTTCCGTCCTCGTCGATTCGTGTCGGCGCCGGATAAGAAACCGCAATGTCAGAGGCATTCGCGGATCCTTCGAAAGAAAATACCGGCGGGACGCCGGCGCCGCCCGGCATGCGCCAATAGGTGAGGGCGCCGGGATCGAGGCGGACTTCGATTCCGGCGCGATAAAAGCCTTGCGGCGGGCCGCCCCCAGCGGCAATCAGCCGCAACGACGATTTCTGTCCGGATGCCCACGTGCTCGCGTAAGGATCACAGTGTAAGCTAGCGGGAAATAAAAGCGGCGAAAGGCTCGCGCAGACAAAGAGGACATTAGCTCTGCAAGCAAGGTTTGAAGGCTGGAAGGACATTTGCATGGGATTATGC
>JBATYB010000519.1:0-4062 GCA_049673825.1 Methylocella sp.
GCTTCCGCCCATCTGTCGGCTCTGCTGCGCCCCGAGCGAGCGGCGGCATCCCCTCCGCCCGGCGACCTATCGCCCGTGCGTCCCGTCCCGGTCGCGCCGGTCGATGCCGTGCTGCCCGCGGGCCAAAACCCGTCGAAAGTCGCGTTGGTGTGGAATACGCCGGAGCAGCCGGTCCCCGTCGAATACTACGTCGAGCTCAGGGCGCTCGACGGGTCCGGCTCGCGCGAGGTATCCGCGGGCTACGTCGAAACCTCCGCGACCCTCGTCGAGCTGCCGGGCGCGCCGCAGCGCTACGCGTGGCGGGTCTACGCGGTGGCAAGGCCGGGGTCGCACTATGCTACCAGCCCCTGGAACTCGGTCTCGATCGGCAAGGCCGGCGCGGATTAACGCCATGCCGGTCTCGACGCCGGGCGCTGCCGCGCCGATCTCGCGTCGCCGCCAGGGGAATTCGTATTGAACGCCGCGCGCCGCGCTCTACGCCCACGCCGCAAGCCGGCCTGGTTTTACTCTGCCCCAGTGGCCGGTTTTTACTCCGCCGTTGAGACTACCCGCACTGGCAGTCTGATGATGCAGGCCAATATTGATGATGCGTCGATCCGGCGACGGGCAATTAGTATTCGTCCCGGATCCTTCCGCCATGCGCCGCTGCCGCGCTGGCAATGAACGCACCGATCAACATTGCTAGCGCTGTGGCAATTGACAGCCGCGCGGCCTGCTTTCTGGCCACATCAGCCGCTTGACGTGCTTTTTGTCCGGAATCGTTTAGCTGGTTGACAACGGTATCAACTCGCTGCTCGGCTTCAGGTTGGGTAAGGTCCGTCCGCGCAACGACCATTTGAGCCATATAAGTTTTGTCAGCGGGTGACAGCACCACCGTTCCGTCCTGGGTATTTTTGACCAGGATACGCGTTGCCTCCGCGCGGGGAGCTGTTTTGTCGCCGTCGACAAAGTTCTTCGACGATCGGAACATGCTATCGACAAAGTACGCTGAGCCGTCACCCGCAACAGCGTGACCACTCTGGACGCCCGCCTGAGCCGCACCCGGCGCCGCCGCGGCCGCGACATCGGAGGTGCCTTTGGCTACTCCGCCAACGCCTGACGCGGTGACTGACGCAAACACCAAAGCCCCAGCCACGGCCGCAAGCGACCATGCCAGGAATCCGTGAGCCGTATCACGAAAAAACACCTCATGAGTGTGAACACCCACCCACTTTGTCCGTAGCCGCCCGGCCAGAGAACCTCCGAGAGCAGACGAAACCCACTGTACGACCACCAACCACACCACCGCCGAAACGCCGACAGTTTCAGCAGACGCGCCCACACCATACCACGGTGAGATTACTGAAAGACCCACTCCAGCGCCTAGCACGAGAAGAATCACCGTAGCCGCGGTAGCCGCTACCGCCCCGGCAATTATGGCTGCCCACGATACGGCGCTTCTCATTGAGTCTTCGGTGGAGACGTCACCTGGCGACCTGACCCGAACTTCGTCGCGGCGAGGATTATCGTATGTCGAAGCCATCTTCTTTCTCCAGCGCGAGCAAGATCGCGGAAACATTCCGCGCCTGGTTCCCAACGCAGGACCGGAGGTATCGTTCCCTAAACGGAGGAATCGCTGTTCTCCCTTTCAGGCGGGGCTATCGTACCGGCCTGCTCGGCGGGTAAACGCACGTGCCCGCGGGCCGCCAGTCCTAAGACAATTCTCCGCGCAATTGGCCCGCGATCGGGCGCCGAGGAAGCTGACTGCCAAATCCATCCGTCGCCGGGGCCTCCAGCGCAACGGAGCCCTCCATGACTATCGTCCGGAGCGGCCGGCCCCTGGCGCGCTCGAACTGGAACCTAATAGGCTAACCTGCGTTTATGCCGGCGCAACCCCGGAATAATCCGGCAAAATCTTTATCCGGACCGGTCTGTTCGCATGACAGGAGATTTTCCATGAAGCTCGTAACAGCAATATCCACGGCAGCTCTCGTGCTTGCACCGGCCGTCGGGCTCGCGCAAGCGCCCGCGAATGGTGCAGGAGACAAGAAGGATGAACCCAGCTTAAAGAGTAAGGTCCAACAAATGATTGGAATTGGCTCTCCTAACACGAAGGAAGGTGCCGATGCGAAGAGCGGCGCTGCGGCGAAGAGCGCAGGCGATACAAACTACCCCGATCGGGGAGCGGTCAAGAGGACCGATAAATAGCGGGGTGCCGGGCCGCGTCCAGACGTTCGTCCGGCGCGCGCCGGGGCGAAGGCCGCGCCGGGGACCGAGCGTCACATCCTCAGAACCAGAGGCAAGGCAGACCAGAATCGCTGTACCCCAACCAGGCAGTTCATGGTCAATCAGGCCATTCACCAAATAGCGCCAATCCGGCCTAAGCTGTCAGTCGTTCGCCGGACCTGCGTTCTCGACGCTCGGGAAGGGGAAAGGCATCCCGTGTGACAACCTCGATCCTGTAAGCGAACCGTACCCCGGGATGCCTTCCGGCAACGGGCTGGGCGATCGAGGCGACGGCGGGGCTCGTAAAGATGGAACGCGGGTCGCTGTCTTAGGCCTTGTAAGGTTTTTGGCCCAAATCGCACCAAAACGTTTCACGTGAAACATTTTGGTGCGATTGACGCAAAACGCATTCACGCGAGGCTCGCGCAAAAACGCTGGATTTTCGCGCAGGCGTCTTCGAGCACCGCAGTCGCCGTCGCATAGGAAATCCTAAAATTCGGGCCAAGCCCGAAGGCCGCGCCTTGCACCACGGCCACGCCCTCTGCCTCAAGGAGCGCGGCGACGAAATCCTCGTCATTGCCGATCGCTTTGCCATCCGGAGTCTTCTTGCCGATCGCGCCGGCGCAGGAGGGATAGACATAGAACGCGCCTTCCGGCGAGGGACAGTTCAAATATTTGGCCTGGTTGAGCATGGCGACGACGAGGTCGCGCCGCGTCTCGAAAATTTTTGCACGCTCGGCTATAAAATCTTGCGGCCCCGTCAGCGCCTCGACGGAGGCCCATTGCGCGATCGAGCAGGCGCCCGAGGTCTGCTGGCCTTGAAGCGTGTCCATCGCCTTGATCAAATGGTCCGGCCCGGCGGCATAGCCGATCCGCCAGCCGGTCATCGCATAGGCTTTCGACACGCCATTCATGGTGAGCGTGCGGCGGGTCAGCTCCGGCTCCACCTGGGCCGGCGTCACGAAGGTGAAATCGCCATAGGTGAGATGCTCATAAATGTCGTCGGTCAAGATCCACACCTGTGGATGGCGCAACAAGACATCGGTGAGCGCCTTCAATTCCGCCCTTGTGTAGGCGGCGCCCGAAGGGTTCGACGGCGAGTTCAAAATCAGCCATTTGGTTTTTGGCGTGATGGCCGCATCGAGCGCCTCCGCTTGCAGCTTAAAGCCACGTTCCATCTTGGTCCCGACCGCGATAGGCGTGCCGCCCGCGATCAGAACCATATCGGGATAGCTGACCCAATAGGGCGCGGGAACGATCACCTCGTCGCCGCGATTGAGAGTGGCGAGAAAGGCATTGAACAAAATATGCTTGCCGCCGGTGCCGACAATCGTCTGCGACGGTTTGTAATCGAGCCCATTCTCGCGCTTGAATTTTTGCGCGATTGCCTCGCGCAAGGGCGGAATGCCGGACACGGGCGTGTATTTGGTCTCGCCCCGCTCGATCGCTTTGATCGCGGCTTTCTTGATGTTGTCCGGCGTATCGAAATCGGGTTCGCCGGTTGACAGCGAAACGATATCCCGCCCCGCGCTCTTGAGATCGCGCGCCTTCTGCGTGACCGCGATCGTCGCGGAGGGTTTTACGCGCAAAATGGCGTCGGCGAGGAAAGACATCTGGCAAAGCTCCGGTGCAAAAAATGAGAGCGCAAGGGCGAATGGAAAGCCCCCGATTGGGCGTGGACTTTAGGTTTGAAGTCGCCGGAAGGCAACCGGAAAGACCGCTGAAGGAACGAGGTGGACCCCGTCGTGAGGACCACGGGCGGGTGATTCCTAGTTGGAAATCGGATCCGTTCCTTTTGCTTCTTATCATGCAGCCAGAGGCTGCGTCTGGTGCTGCTGCTGTTGCGGTGGGTCTGCG
>JBATYB010000520.1:0-8841 GCA_049673825.1 Methylocella sp.
CGGAGACTTTCATCGCTTCGCAAATCCACGCCATCTTATGGCCTATCTCGGGTTGACGCCGAGCGAACGGTCTTCCGGCGCCAAGACATTGCGCGGCGCAATCACCAAGGCGGGAAACACGCGCGCCGACGGGTGCTGGTCGAGGGAGCGTGGACCTATCGCCTCCCAGCGCGGATCGGAGCCGGAATCCTCAAACGCAACGAAAGCTTGCCGCAACTCGTCAAGGACATTGCCTGGAAGGCCCAGGTGCGGCTGTGCGCCAGGCATCGCCGGCTCGTCAGGGCCGGAAAACCCGCCAACGTCGTCAATGTCGCCATTGCGGCGTCCTTCGGCAAGCTCAGGATCGCCGCCTTCGCATGGGCGATCGCCGCCAGCGAACACGTTGGATGCGCCGGAACGAAAAGAAGCCGTCACGGAGACTGAACACAAGCATCATCGACATCGCTGCACATCGCTGGAGGCGGCGGCACGGTGGGGCAATCCTCGACGTGATTCTGCGGCCGACCAAACTCGACGCCTGGCTTGAGACAGAGGCAGGCCCGAGACGAATACGCGGTCTTGCGGTGCAAAATCCGCGCATCAGAGTTTGATCAACCGTCGTCTCGAAGCTTCCGTCTCCTGCGATGCGCAGTCCAGATTGCCATTGCCGCCGCCGCGGAACGAACGCGCACGGCCATCACGGTTGACTACGGACATGAGATTCACAAGCGACGCATGGGATTCAACAACTTTCGAGACGGACACTCAGGATTGTCTCGGTTCTGGTGGCGATCCGAATCGGCACGCAGCCGAGGGCAAACCCCGCGGGGTAAGGAGTGCCGCGATCCCTTGGATTCTTCAGACTCAAACTCAAATGAACGGCGCGCTCTTCAAGAGGTCATCGCTCTGCAAGACGATGGCGCTCCAGCGTCGGGCACGAGTGATCACATTGTGGAGAAGCCGCCGTTTGTGCTCCGTATCGCCGCCCATCCTGAAGGGCCATGAGATGACGACGCCGCCGCGACCCCCGCGAATCCTTAGAAGACCCGCCGCGCGCCGCGTCAAAAATGAAAGGTGATGGTGACGGTTCGAAGGCCCGTGGTCAAGCGGCCTCCGCCCGGCCCGGTTCCGGCACCGCTGGCGTGTGATGGGCCGCAAGGGGCGCGAACGAAGCACGCTTGGCGCAGACATAGAGAATGGCGGCGACGGCGACATAGCTGGCGGCGACCTCTGGAGAGCTGCCGAAGCCGATCTTCTCACCATGAATCAATCCGAAGAAAGTAAGGATCGCGCCCGCCAGCGCGAAGGCCGCGGCGTGCGTAAGTTTGCGTTCGATGATCAAGACCGTGACCGAACCAAGGATCACGCCGGCGAGAATAGCGCCGCTGCCGAGAACAGACAGTCCGTGATACAGTACGCTTGAATGGGCGAGTTGATCGTAGCCCAGCGCCGCGGCACTCGTTCCGGCCGCCCCTTCGGCGCGCGAGCGCTGACTCTGCCCCATGCCATCGCGGATCACCTTGCCGCCGCCAAACTTAACCTCTTCGCCGTAAATCGTGTGATCACGCTCGACTTCGATCACCAGCGAGGTGTCGGCAAGCCTTATTTTGTCGCCAGTGGTCGGGCCAAACATGCTGGCATAGGCGCGGCGGGTGATCGTGACCGGCATGTCAACCTCTTTCCAGGGGGCCCATGACTGCGCCGTTAAACCCCCAGATTTCGCGGTCGCCGGCGAACGGAATTAACCTGACCTCGCGGGTTTGCCCTGGCTCGAACCGAACCGCGGTCCCGGCTGCAATGTCGAGCCGCATTCCAAGCGCCTGTTCCCGCTCGAAGCGGAGCGCGGCATTGGTCTCCGCGAAGTGGTAATGCGACCCCACCTGAATCGGGCGGTCTCCAACGTTCGCGACGATCAACGCGCGCATTGGCTGGCCCGCATTCAGCACAATCTCGCCAGGCGCCGGAATAATCTCGCCGGGGATCATCGAATGGGCTCGTGCACGGTGACCAGCTTCGAACCGTCCGGAAAGGTCGCCTCCACCTGAACCTCCGGGATCATCTCCGCTATCCCCGCCATGACCTGCTCGCGCGCCACCACCGACGCGCCCGCCTCCATGAGGTCGGCGACGCTGCGGCCATCCCGTGCGCCCTCAAGGACAAAATCCGTGATCAGCGCGACGGCTTCGGGGTAATTGAGTTTCACGCCGCGCTCCAAACGGCGGCGAGCGACGATCGCGGCCACGGCGATCAATAGCTTGTCCTTTTCCCGCGGACTTAGTTTCATGCGCCCCCCGAAACCATCGGCCCGGCAATCGCATGGCGAAGCTCGTCCGCGAGCGATAAGGAAGCCGCCCGCAAAAAAGCTTCATTATGGCTCAAAAAGCGAGCAACCAAAACGCCGTTGACGAGGGTAGCTCCGCCGCCATTCCTCGCCGCCCCTTCTCGCGCAAGAGGCAAAAGGGATGCCGCATCGCGGCCGAAATATACCACAGTGGCCAAGCCGACGGAATCGCCAAAGCCGAAACGCCGCCCGCGATGCGCGGCGAAGTCGCCTTCAAGACGCAGGCAATCCAGCCACAGTAATTTCCCATCACACCGAACCGACCACGAATCTCGCAATTGACCATGGGTGAGCCGCTCGCCCCGTGCGATCCGCCCGAAAATGATCACCTCGGCGGCCAGAAAGCGCGAACCTTTTTCGACGGAAACCACTTGTTGGCGGGACAGGCGCGCGCCGTCAAACAAGATGGTCTCTTGAGGCAACCAGAGCAGAAGCCCGTCTCCGGCGATGCGCAGAGCGTTCGCCACGACGCAAATCTCCGTGAGGGAGCGATAGATTTTCTCCGCTGCTTGAGTAGTAACGTGCAACCCTGCGCCCCTGCCTATGGTTACCGTTGTAGAAATACGATCGCCCTCGACCAGACCGCCGCCAGTATTTACAAAGATCGCTTCCATGATGGACGCGCCGGACACGCGCGGAAAACATATACGACAGGGTGAGTTCTGGCGCAACGCGTTCAGTCTTGTGCCACCTGATTTCCAAACAACACCAAGGACAAGCCCACCATCGGCGCGCTGAAATCGTAGTGAAGGCGCTCTAGCGGGGGACACAATTCTCGAGGTTATTGTCATCGCATCACGAGAGCGGACGAAATTTGGGAGTCGTGCGGTCAGCTTCAGGTTTCCGTCTCGCATACGTCCGTCCAAGACCGCGACCCTGGCTTGGAGCACACGCTGTGCTCCTCTCGGAGACCAGCGCAATTGGCGAAGTTTGTTCAAGCGCCGGTTGACCAATGCAGTGGCGGTCGATTCCGCGCATGAGCTTGAAACCGGAAGACCGCTTCGAGGCCGTTCGGCGAAATTTGGCATCGCCCCTCGGTTGAGATCGAGATACCTGTCGAATTCGATGATTATCTCGCCGAGCCGGTCGATTTTCCAAACGATCGCACGACGGTGTGCTCGAGGATCGATCTGGTGAAGGTCGCCCGCGGCGGCGCAAAGGAGCAAGCGCGCCGTCGTGAAATTGCCCCGCCACAACAGGGACCGCATGTGCTCCAGATGTGTCGGCGCGCACTTGAATGCGAGTTCTCCCGTTTGACATGTCTCAACGAGGGATCTGCAGCATTCCCGCAAAGGCCTTGTCAAGTCGCCAGTGGGCTTGTGTCCGTCCTTGCTCTTTCTCCGCCCCGCCGGTATTCAGACCAAGGGACTCGGCTTCTCAATTATGCTCCGGAAAATAAGTAGGCCGCCTCAATTGCGGGCGCCGCGACTTCCTTGCAGGCTCGAACGGAGAAACAGACATGGTCAATTCTCATGGCCGTTTCGTCTGGTACGAGCTGACGACGTCAAACATAGAAACCGCCAAGGCCTTCTACGCCGATGTCGTGGGCTGGGGCACGCGGCATTCCTCGATGCCCGGTTTGGCCTATAGCCTATTTACCGTCGGAGACGCCCCCGTCACCGGGCTGATGAACCTGCCGGAGGACGCGAGGAGAGCGGGTGCGGCGCCGCACTGGATCGGATATGTCGGAGTCGACGACGTGGACGCTGCCGTCGACCGGATCGGGCAGCTCGGCGGAATGGTCCACGTCCCACCGACGGACCTCCCCAGCATCAGCCGCTTTTCGGTCGTCGCCGACCCGCAAATGGCAACGCTTGCGTTGGTCAAAGGACTGAAACCCCGCCAAGAGCTGTCCGCCGAGCTCGGAACACCGGGGCGCGTGGGCTGGCATGAGTTGCTTGCCGCCGACTGGGAGAAGGCGTTCGCTTTCTACGGCGAGCTATTTGGCTGGCAAAAAGCGGACTCCCACGTCGGCGCGATGGGCACGTATCAGCAGTTCTCCGCCGCCGGGGAGACGATCGGCGGCATGTTCACCAAGCCTCCGGCATTGCCGCTTCCCTTCTGGCTTTACTATTTCAACATCGGCGACGTCGAGGCGGCGGCGAAGCGCGTGGAGGCCGGCGGCGGCCAAATCCTCTATGGCCCGGCTGCCGTGCCGGGCGGCGCTTGGATCGTCCATTGCACGGATCCTCAAGGCGCCATATTCGCGCTGTTGGATAGGCGCAGCCGCAAAGCTATCGGATATTTCGTGCCGCGCTATCCCTCCGACGCGCGGGACCGGCGATAATCTCGGTAAAGCCCGGAACCGCGAATTAATTGCTATTGACCCGCCGCCTGTGGCCGTGCCATCGCCATTTGCGTGGCCGTTGCCCGGCCACACCGAGGCCGGGCGATTGTCAGCCGGAAGCCCCCGATTTCGCGCCGCGACCGATCGCAAATTGACCGACCGGGCCCTCCACGTGGAATTCGATCCCCGTCATCTTCGCGAACAGATCGATATTCGCGATCCCGATCGCACATCCGCCGAGCCCCATGTCGGTCGCCATCAGGTAGAGCGTTTGAGTCAAGACACCGACGTCCTTCAGAATGAGCGAATATGCGATCGAGCTGTACTTCCATGAAATCCGGCCAAAGCGTGCGGTGATCGTGATCAGAATCTGGGGCGCGGCCGGCGCACCCATTGCGTATGCAGCTCCCGCCATCAGCGCTTCGAGCTCATTCGTGGGAACACCGGTAGGCACCAGCACGTGAGCGCTGGCGTCGTAATGATAAAGGCCTCGGGCGAGCCCTTCGCATTTGTAGACCGCCAGATAGAGCTCGAGCTCGTAGCCGCCGCCCGCCGACGGATATGGCCTGACGGCGTGGCCGCCGTCGTCGAGGTCGAGCTTGTTGTTCGATATCGACAGGACGCGCGCGGTGCTGTCGAGAAACCGCGAAAGCTCGGCGAGCGTGATCGGTCGCTGGTCATCAAAGCTGCGCGTCGAATGACGTTCCCGCAGGAGTTTTGCGACCGGCGAGAGTGCCTCGGGATGCGCGGCCGAGAACTTGCGCAGATCGATTTTCTTTCCGGGCCAGCTGGGCCGCACGGCCGGCAGTGGAGAAATGACGCCGGCATACGGATAAACTCCGCCCAGCGGGTTGGCGTGCCGGCCTTCCGTGCTTCGCGCGTGGAACAGAAGATCGTGAAAATCCCAAAGAACGAGGTTGTGGTCGCCCTCGGCCGGTCGAAGGCCGCTTTCGCCGGCAACGTCGATCTTTAAAGCGATTTGGCAATCCACCAGCAAAGCGAAAAACGCGACCCCCGGAAAACCGTCCCGCCGGCGCAGCTGTTTGATTTGTTGCGGCGTCGACAGCATGGCCAAGGCGGCCGCGGTCTTCGGATTGCGGATTTTGAACAACGCGCCGGCGCGCGGCGATTCCAGGACCATCTCGTCACCGCGCCGTCGCATGTATGCGAACCGCGACAGGACAAGAGCATCTGCATTGCCGAGCCGCGGTGTTCGCGGCCAATAATCGGGAATCTGCGGTTCGATGACGACCACGTCCTCGCCGATGCGCGAGCGCCCGAGGCGGTACTCCAATAGACCGTGCCTCGCCAATCGCCGGACCAGTAGATTGATCTCTTTGTCGATGTTCCGGCTGTTTGACGCGAGCGAGGCGAGCGGCAGACCCGTGCGCAGGTTCCGCGCGCGATCCGCCGCGCCCGCGCTGAACGTTCCCAAGCCGACCGAATAGCCATCGAAGCAGGCGACGATTTCTCCGTTCGCATGTGTTTCGAGCGTGACGCGGCCGCCGAGCCGGGCGGAAACGGTTGCCGGCACGGCCCGTGGCACTCTCTTTGGTCCGGGAACGCGCAAGCCGGGATCACCCTCAGGTATGGGGGTGAATCGGATTGAGCTCGTTTTCCTTGAGCGGCCGGTCACGCAGTCCGAACTTTACCGGCACATCGTAAAGCCGGCCAGGCGCGAACCGGCGATAGAAATGCCGCAATCCCGGAACGATCACTCTGACGACCGGGACCTTGATGTCTGGACGCGTCTGATCGAGGACGAGGAATTCGAGGCCTGCTTGCTTGGCAAGGCGCACGCAGGCCGTTACCTGCTCGCGCGTGTCGAGATGGCCAAACTTCGAGCCGAAGTCCGGTTGGACCAGCGGATTTCCGCTCGGCGTCAAATAGGGATGGTCCCGCAGGCGCAATGGAGCGATGCCGTCAAGGCTCGATTTCTCGCCGGTCCCGCCGCCCATGAGACCCAGGGATAGAAATTGGTTTAGCTCCGTCAGCGCACGCAACACGGCGATTCGCATATCGAAGTGCGCGCCGGAACCGAATTCGATATTTTCCCGCCCGTTTTGCGTCCAGTGCGTTACCGCCACAAAGGCCGGAATCCCGAGATCGCTGGTGACATCGAGCACCCAAAGCCGGCGTCCGGTTTCGGCCAGCTGCTTTTGCAGATCTCGGACGTAGGAATCGTCGAACGCGCCGAGGTCCAATTCCGGCCGCTGCAATCGATTGTACCACCAGATGGCGTATGCATCCCTTTCCACCAGCTCGAGGAATCCCTGGACGATTGCCTCCTCGAGTGTGTTGCCGGCCGCGCAGCCGTTGGAATCCGCCGCGAAGGCGGCAGGGCCCCTGTAGAAAAAATACAACAAGCTGGTCGGAAGATATTTGAAGCGTTCGTTGCGCAGTGACCAGACCGGCGACCATTCGATTTCGGCCGATCGATCGAATAGAGCCGGGATCGCCTCCCAATCGTGCGAGCCGGGCGCCGGTGCCCGGCCCCGCCGCAATTGCGCGTCGCTGAATAGCAGGACTTTGTTCGGAGGAATGGCCTCGCCCGGCGGGAAATCGGTAACCCTCCGCTTTGCTCTGATCTCGTCGCCCTGAAAAATTCCGGAATAGCGCTCGATCGCCTCCATAAGCGCGCTGGCTTCACCTTGTTCGGCGGTGCTGCCCTTGCCGAAGCTGCCGCTGCTCAGCCCTGACCTGAGCTCATTGACCGTCTCGGCCGGCCCTGAAAAATTGTGCGTGGCATGGTAATTGGTGTTCAAGGGCAGATCGGCTTCAATCCGCTCGAGACGCGAGACCACACCAGTCAAAGGGCTCACGTGCCTGCGGAAACGGGCAACCGTGGCCGACGGCGAAACGCTGCGGTATCCCCCGCTCGTCATAACGGCCTTGCCGCCTGCGCCAAGCGCGACCGGCACTGGCGCACGCCGGGGATCGCGCAGCTTCTTGCGGCCGCAGCCCGGACATTGCGGGCGGGCCGCCACGTAATGCTTCACGATGGTCGAGCCCAACAGGTCGAGGCTGATGATGTGATCGCTCAATTCCGTGCGAAAATCGGTGGCGATCGCTTTCGCGATCTCGACGGCCGCAAGTTGGATGGCGCTCTGTCCGAACGCGTGCTGGGCCAGAGGCGAAACGGTGAGCCGGCGGGCCTGTCTGCGATCGAGGAGCGCCTTGACCTCTCGGTTCCTTTTCATCCGCTCGGCAAGACACATCCAGCAGGCGCTCTTCCCCGGTCTGAACGCCGGTCCCACCAGGGGAAAAATGCCGGAGGGTTGGACGAGCACCCAGGACGTATGGTCCGACAAATGCCGCCGGTTCAATTCGCCCAATCGTGCTTCGAGATAATCGTTCACCAAGGTGACCGTCAGGCCGGGGGAGCGCTCGACGACACGAACGCCCAGCCCGCTCAGGGCGGCACCGAGTTCCGTTGCCCCCTGCACGTCGATTGATTGTATGCGCACACGACAATTCTGGAGATTTTTCTCCGCGGCCTCGGGCAACAGGCCGAGGCTCGCCCAATAAGCGTGTACAACGCCGTGCGAAGAGCGCGATTCCGGGAGGACATAGCGGCGATCGACCAGGCGCTTCAGCGCTTCGTGGATTTTGCCGGACGGAAAATCCTGCTCCAGCTCGCGAACGAGCTCCCGAAAGCTCCTTCCGCCCTTTGCTATCGCGGCGGCGAGTGCACAATAGAGCTCGCCGTGAAGCAAGAACTTCCGGTCCTCGGAAGAGAGGCACACGACATCGGGTGGTAGCACATAGACGGTGAAATTCGGCGCGAACCGCGGAACGTCTTTGCCGTTATGCTGCGTAAAGCGTTTTCCGGGATCGCCTGTCATGAGGTCAGTACGCGCGCCTTCGCCACGACTCCGGACGCCACTATAAGGCATTCTCCGGCTGCCAGGCTTCCGTCATCAAGCTCGCACGTTAGCGTTTCTCGATTAGCTTGGCGACCAGCTCGGCCGCTATGTGCACGCCCGACGCGCGTATCACCTGGGCAGCGCTGTAACAGGACGCCACTGGCCGGTCGCGGTCGACCCTGGAAGCCGGGCCACAATGGCCTGCGCCTGCTACAACGTAGCCGGAAGCTGCTCCAGTCTAGCAGAGGTAACAACCTCCCCATGACAAGCAGCAGCCGCCCCCGCCCCAGCCCCAGCTGCAGCCGCCGCAGCCTCCCCAGCCGCAACCGCAGCCTCTGCCACCGCAGCCGCGTCCGCAGCCCCTGCCG
>JBATYB010000521.1:0-2791 GCA_049673825.1 Methylocella sp.
GACCAACACGGATACGGCCGATGTCGAAGGGACGGCGGCCCAGGTCGCGGCGCTTGCCCGCGCCGGCTCCGAGCTCGTGCGGATCACCGTCGACCGCAATGAGGCCGCCGCAGCCGTGCCTCACATCCGCGACCGTCTCGCAAAAATGGACTGCGACGTCCCTCTGATCGGCGATTTCCATTATATCGGCCATAGACTCTTGGCCGATCATCCCGCCTGCGCCGAGGCGCTCGACAAATATCGAGTGAACCCCGGCAATGTCGGCTTCAAGGACAAGCGGGACAAGCAATTCGGCCTCATCGTGGAGGCGGCGATCAAATATGGCAAGGCGGTGCGGATCGGCGCCAATTGGGGCTCGCTCGATCAGGAGCTCCTCACCGCGTTGATGGACGAAAATGCCCGCGCGCCTTCGCCGCGCCCGGCCGGCGCCGTGATGCGCGAGGCGATGGTGCAATCGGCTCTCACCTCCGCCGCGCGGGCGGAGAATATCGGGCTTGGCCGGGACAGAATCATCCTGTCGGCAAAGGTCTCCGATGTGCAGCATCTCATTGCCGTCTATCGCATGCTCGCGCGGCGCAGCGATTACGCGCTGCATTTGGGCCTCACCGAAGCGGGCATGGGCTCGAAAGGCATTGTTGCTTCTGCCGCCGCGATGGGCATTTTGTTGCAGGAGGGGATCGGCGACACGATCAGGGTTTCGCTCACCCCGGAGCCCGGCGGCGACCGCTCGCTCGAGGTGAAAGTCGCGCAGGAACTTTTGCAGACGATGGGGTTTCGCACTTTTGTGCCGCTGGTCGCCGCCTGTCCTGGCTGCGGGCGCACGACCTCCACGGTTTTTCAAGAGCTCGCGCGGGATATTCAGGCCTACATTCGCGACGAGATGCCGCTGTGGCGGGCGCGCTATCCGGGCGTCGAGGCGCTGAGCGTCGCGGTGATGGGCTGCATCGTCAACGGGCCTGGCGAATCGAAACACGCCGACATCGGGATCTCGCTGCCCGGCACCGGCGAGACGCCGGCGGCACCTGTGTTTATCGACGGGCAAAAGGCGATGACCCTGCGCGGCGGAGGCATCGCCGCCGAATTCAAGCACATCGTCGAGGCTTATATCGAGCGAAGGTTTGGGGCCACGAAGAGCGCGGCGGAGTAGGCGCGCCGGATATGTTGGCAATACGGGATATGTCGGCCCGCGGGCATTTAGAGCAGGTCCCGAAAAAGTTCACGGGCTTTTTCGACGGACCTGCTCCAGCTCTTGGATTTCAAGCGATTCACTTTCGATCAAATGACTTCATTGGCTCGATTGGCGCCGCAGGAAAGCGGGAATCTCGAGCTGGTCCTCTTCGAGGGCCCGGGTTTGATAGGCGGCGCGGCCATGCGCGTCCACCGCCGCTTGCGGAGCTCTTTGCGGGGCTGGCGGATGCTGCGCACGTTTGCCGTACTCGGCGTGAACCGGACCCGGCTGCTGCTGCGGGTGGATCGGCCCTTGCGCGGGCTGACGCGCGGGCGCTTGCCTCTCGCGCGGGATGGGACCCGCAGCCGCTTCTTCCTGGCGGCTGATGCCAAACGAGGCAAGCCTTTCAAGGAGCGAACGGCGCTTGGCTTCGGGATGCGGCTCCGCCTCACGTTCGCCGCGACGCGCGCGAATCTGGTTCTGCGCCGGGAGAGGCAAATCGTCGATTTGCGGCATCCTCTGCGGCCGGACATACGGCGAATCGGGTGGCCCTGGAACGAAAGGACCGGCGTCGAACTGTTCAGCCGGCCGCATGCCTTGTTGCGCCTGTTCGACATAATGACGCGATTGCGGGGCGACCTCCTGGACACGGACCCCTTGCCGAGCTCCGGCGCCTAGCGCCGCGGGAGCTTGCAAAACCCGGTCTTCGTAACGCGGCTCGTACTCCGCCGGCGCATAGGTCTCCGGCTGGGAGCCAGGATAACGCGGTTGCGCGGTGTCAATCGGGCGCCCCGCCGTCTGCGCCCTTAAGCGGTTGGTGACCTCGGCGATGCGCGTCTCCGCGGCGGTGGGTTCATAGACGCCGGCGACATGGTCGATTCCCGTCGCGACGACGGAGACGCGGACAACCCCGTCGAGGGTTTGATCGAAGGTCGCGCCAAGGATGATATTGGCGTCCTCATCGACCTCTTGGCGAATCCGGCCCGCGGCCTCGTCGACCTCGTAAAGGGTGAGATCGCTGCCGCCCGTGATCGAAATGAGCAGGCCGCGCGAGCCCTTCATCGAAACCTCGTCGAGCAGGGGATTGGCGATCGCGGCCTCGGCGGCGAGGATCGCCCGCTTTTCGCCCGAAGCCTCGCCGGTCCCCATCATGGCCTTGCCCATCTCGCGCATGATGGCGCGAACGTCGGCGAAATCGAGATTGATCAAGCCTTCCTTGACCATCAGATCGGTGATGCATGCGACCCCGGAATAGAGCACCTGATCGGCCATCGCGAAAGCATCGGCGAAAGTGGTTTTCTCGTTGGCTATGCGAAAGAGATTCTGGTTTGGAATGATAATCAGCGTATCGACCGATTTCTGCAGCTCGTCGATACCGGCCTCGGCCACGCGCATGCGCCGCGCGCCCTCGAACTGAAAAGGCCTGGTGACGACGCCGACGGTCAAGATGCCCAAATCCCGCGCGGCGCGCGCGACGACCGGCGCGGCACCGGTGCCGGTTCCGCCGCCCATGCCGGCGGTGACGAAGACCATCTGCGCTCCGGAAAGGTGATCGCGGAGTTCCTCGATCGCTTCCTCCGCCGCGGCCCGGCCGACCTCGGGCTGCGATCCGGCGCCGAGACC
>JBATYB010000522.1:0-3087 GCA_049673825.1 Methylocella sp.
AGCCTGCGTCATGGCAATTGACATCGAGGCCTCCCCTTGCGACGAAGCATCGGCATGAACCATCAAGATCCGGTCGCCCGGCGGCGGACCTTTGCGATTATTTCCCACCCCGACGCGGGCAAGACGACGCTCACCGAAAAGCTCCTGCTCTTCGGCGGCGCGATTCAGCTTGCGGGCGAGGTTCGCGCCAAGGCGAACCGTCGCCGGACCCGCTCGGACTGGATGGGGATCGAACGCGAGCGCGGGATTTCCGTCGTCACCTCGGTGATGACCTTCGAATATGGCGGTTGCGTCTTTAATCTTCTCGATACGCCGGGCCACGAGGATTTCTCGGAAGATACCTATCGCACGCTGACCGCCGTCGATTCCGCGATCATGGTGATCGACGCCGCGAAGGGCATCGAGGCGCGCACCCGCAAATTGTTCGAAGTATGCCGCCTGCGCGATATTCCGATCCTGACGTTCGTCAACAAGCTCGACCGCGAAACGCGGGATCCTTTCGATCTCCTCGACGAAATCGAAAAGTCGCTTGCGCTCGATGCCGCCCCTATCACCTGGCCATTGGGGCGAGGCCGCACCTTCGCGGGCACGTTCGACTTGCGGCGCAATCTCGTGCGCCGGCTCGACCGCGACAGCGCGCCCGTGCCTGTTTCCGGACCTGATGCGCCATTCATTGCCGGCCTCTTGAGCGCAGCGGATTTCGCAAAGGCCCGGGATGAAATCGAGCTCGCCCACGCGGGCCTCAAGGCGTTCGACCAAAAATCGTTTTTGGAAGGCCATTTGACGCCCGTTTTCTTCGGCAGCGCCCTGCGCAATTTTGGCGTGCGCAATTTGATTGATGCGGTCAAGGATTTCGCGCCGCCGCCGCAGGGGTTTCAGGCAGCTTCGCGAACCGTCGATGCAGGCGAGGAAAAAATGACCGGCTTCGTGTTCAAGATCCAGGCGAACATGGACCCAAATCATCGCGACCGGATCGCTTTTCTGCGCGTTTGTTCGGGCAAATTGACGCGAGGCATGAAGACAAAGCTCGTCCGCACGGGCAAGAATATCGCGCTCAACGCGCCGCAATTCTTCTTCGCGCGGAACCGGCAACTGGCCAACGAAGCCTATGCGGGCGATGTCGTCGGTATTCCAAACCACGGCACTTTGCGCATCGGCGACACCTTGACGGAAGGCGAGGATCTCGTCTTTCGCGGGATCCCGAGCTTTGCTCCCGAGATCCTTCGCCGGGTCAAGACCGGCGATGCCATGAAGGCGAAGAAGCTGCGCGAGGCTTTGGGCCAAATGGCCGAGGAAGGCGTTGTCCAGCTCTTTTTGCCGAACGACGGATCGGGCGCGATCGCCGGCGTCGTCGGCGCCTTGCAGCTCGATGTCCTCGCCGAGCGGCTTCAAGCCGAATATGGATTGCGCGTGACTTTCGAGACAAGCCGGTTCGAATTCGCGCGCTGGATCGCGGCGAAGAGTCCGGCCGAACGCGACGGATTTATTCAGGCGCACCCGGCGTCCATGGCGCGCGATCTCGACGGCGTGCCGGTCTTCCTGGCCGCCTCGGCCTTCGACCTCAAATACGAGCGGGATAAATGGCCGGAAATCGTCTTCTCGGACATCAAGGACTATTAGCGGGACTGGCAAGATCGTTGTCAAGCACGGATCCGCGTTGCGGAGTGATGCCAACCGCCTAGGTGAACCGCGGGTCGCGCCGGATCCGCGGACGCGTGCCGCGCTTGGCCCAGATGGGGGTCAGCGTGCCTTGGCTTTCCGGCCCGGGCGGAATACGCCAAGGGTTCCAGAGCGCGAAGCGCTTTGATCGTCAGCGATCCAGCGGCCAAATCGCGGCCGAATCCTTTGCACGCGCGACAGCCTGCGCACGCAGCGCACCGGTCGGATCATAGGTTCCTTGGGCCGTGTAGGCATACCCGGGCACCAGGACGCCGGTTTGCTTCCTACGAAGAGCCTCCGAAGCATCGACTCGCGCGATGGTACCGGCGCGGGTTCGGAGCGTGAGCAGCGGTCCGTCGACATGTTCGAGAACCCCGGTGATTTCATGAGGAGGCTTAGGGATATTGAGCGCCGCCGGCTGGGCCGCGGCGACCGCGCGCGCGACAAACGGATGCCCGCCGAGGCCGAAGATCGTCAGCTGTCGATTGCTCGCCACAAGGACGTGTCCATTCGCCACGACCGGCACGATATCGGCGTTGCCTCCGGTGTTGGGCCATGATCCGGCCGGCGAGGAAAACAGCAACGGGAGCATTCCACCCGAAGGCGTCGCCGCGAAGGCATAAAGATTGACCGTGGCAGGGCTAGGATCGGTCGGTCGCCCCGTCGCCCATATGATGGCGGTTCCAGCTTGTGTGCCGTTCGACGAAACCGTCGTAAAGGTTCCAGGATCCTGGCCACTCGCGACAGGGGGCGCAGCCCCGTCGAGGACCAATGCAACTGTGGGCGAGGTCTGGACTTTCCAGACGGTGATTTGGACGCTGTTCGAGCCGCCGCCACCGCTGCTTACGACTCGCCCGACCCCGTCTGGACCGGTGAAATAGGACGGCCCGCACCAGCAATTCCCTATTTTTTTTATGTCGATTACGTTATTGGGGCCTCCAGGCGTAAATCCGCCCAAGCTGGCGCGGTTGAGCAAAAACATTCTTCCAGTTTTGCCGGCGGCCACCGCCAGATGCCGAAACGGACCGGGCTGGGGTGGCAAGAGGAGCACGCCCCCTGACGAAAGGTCGTTATCTGTTTGGTCCCAAAAATTTTCGTTCGCTGGCGTGAATATGTCGAGAAGATTTACGAGCTGCGGGTCAACCTTCACCACGCTCTCTTGAATATTGCGGACGCCGTCGTAGGTGCCCGGGCCGGAGTTTCCGGTCGAAAAAAACAAGTTCCCACTGTTGGGGGCGGCGGCGATGCCATAGCCAGACATCCAAATGGACGACAAGAAGTAGCTCCCCGTGGCGAGCGTATCAGTCAGCCTGTTCGCAGCGAGCGGAGCCAGCGTGCCGGCCTGCCATCCCAAAAGCCAGCCACGCGACTGGGAGGCGTCGAAATCGCAAAAACTGCCAAATCCGGCGTAGATAATGCCGGATGACT
>JBATYB010000523.1:0-5879 GCA_049673825.1 Methylocella sp.
GTCTTCGGCAGGTCAAGCTTTTGCTTATACTGGCGCAAAACTTCGCCGGCGGCCTTGCTGACGAAGAGGTCGACATGCTCCAATTGCCGCGCGAGATCGAGGCACTCGTTGAAGAAATGGCCGGAACCGGTGAGCGCCCAACCCCAGCGCGGCGTGACGATCTTGATCATATGTTGCCAATCCATGCCGCGCGCTGAACCACGTCATGCTTTAAACGCCCGGACCATTTCACGGAAGCGCCACTCTGATGCCGGGCATTCCGCCGCGTTGCAATACGGACGCGGCTCCGGCGAGGGATGCCGGACCCGCGAGCCAAACTTCCGCATGACTTTGCGCGGCGAAGCGCGGAAACAGCGGATCGACGATTTTGTCCGCGGCAAGATCGCGCGCCGAGCCCGGCGCCGCCAGATCGCCGGCTTTGATGAGCAGCAACCGGCGAGCGCCATAGGTCCAGGCAAGCCAAGCCGCGAGCGAATCCGAGGTCACCTCCCAACACTTTGGCACGTCCGAAGCGCCAAGAACCATCTTCTCCGGCAGCCAGACCGGAATTTCGCCGCCGCTCAATGCGCTGTCCAATTCATCGCGGGAGGCCGCCAATGTAAACGCATCCGAATATGCCGCAAGCGCGACCCCGAATTGCCCCATCGCATTGAGCGCCATGCGGTGGGCTGCCGTATCGTTAAACCCCATCGCGCCTTGTGCCGCCCGCACGCACTCGGCAAAGGCGCCTCCGCCCGGGACGAGAATGAGCGGTTCGCCCCATGCGGCGAGTGCTTCGAGCCAGGCCGCGCATTGCGGCGTTTGCGCGAGACTGCCGCCAAGTTTGACGATCGTGACGCTCGATGATTTCCGGTTACGCGGCATTGCCCGGGAGGACCGGCACGCGCTCGCCGCCGGCGGCCGGTTCCGCCGCGCGTTCGCGTTTGATCTCGATGCCGACCGTGCCACGCACGACATCGAGTTTTTCCACCCGCACGCAAATCCGCGCAACACATGGGTAACGCAAAATTTCGTCGGCGATCCCGCTCGCCAGCGTCTCGATCAAATCGACATGGCCCCGCCCGCGGATGATTTTGATGGCGTCGATAATTACGTCGTAGGAGAAAACGCCGCGCATGTCGTCAAATCGCCGCTCATTGCGTCTCACTTCCACGTCGATGTTAAAACGCACGTTCTGGTTTTGAATGCGTTCGAAGTCATAGGCGCCGATGGCGCACGGGAGCACAAGATCGTGCACGAAAATCAAATCGGTCTCGACGACTTGCTCGTTGGTTGAAACAAAGCCTTGTCCCAGCAAGAGGCGCCAATCGAGCCCCGCCTCGCCGGATCCGCCTTGACCATCGGCTTCGCGCGGAATGAGATCCCGGATCATCCGCACGGATGCCGCGTCGATCGCGGCCTCGCGCGCCCGCCCTTGGCATAGACTGCCGCGAAACCCGAGATAATTTGGCTGCAGCGGAAGAAGACGCGGCACGTCCGGTGCCTCGAGCGAACCGGCGAGGCCGGACGTCAGTCCATTCTCCCGGCACCGGTCGATAAAGCGATCTAGCGCGGCGACATCCATATGATCGAGAAGACGCCCCGCTCCTTTTCTGGCGGTATCGAGCATGGCGCCGGTAAAACCGTTATTGGCCATGAGCGCCAACATATCCAGATCGGGCGCGCAATCGGCAAAAAGAACGCCGACGAGCTTGGTGTTGCTTGCGTGCGGCGCCAACGCCCGCACGCAATCGGCTCCGGCCTTGCCGGGCGAGAAACCAATCTTGACGTAATCGACCCCGGTCGCGGCCATCACGGCGACGGCGTCAACGACCGCCCACGCCGTCCCAAGCGAAGCACCGGCGGCCGCGCTGACCGGCTTTCGCTTGCCGACCGACCGGACAATGCCGGCCGCGACATCGGCGTCAAGCGCGCCAAGCGCACCCTTTGCCGGGTCCTTCAGATCGATGATGTCGGCGCCCCCGGCCCAAACCGCCTCCGCCTCGGCCGGGTTGGCCACGCTCGCGAGCATCAAGGTCATTGTCGCGCTCCACCGGGAATATTTGAGGCGCGAATATAGGCGTTGAAACCGGAAAAGCAATTATTGCGGCCGTCGAGGCGCATTGGCGTCCGTCGTTCAGGCCCCGTTCACCGGCAAACGGCAACACTCCTCTCATGGAGCGACGGGATTTCCTTGCAACGATTGTTGGGGGTTCTGGATCGCTCGCCGGGATTCAAATCGCCCCTGGAGAAAGACCATGCGTGAGCTCACAGCAGTCGCAATCCTCGCCCTAAGCCTTGGCGCCTGTGCCGGAGAGGCGGGGATCAGGGCCGCCGCCATGCGGGCGGATGACGAAGCGTGCCGGTCCATGGGGTTCAAGCCCGGATCGCATCGCTACGAGCGCTGCCGCGTTGAGCGTTCCCGGATCCGCGCGGAACGCGATGCCGAGGCCGCTGCGACTCAAAACGCGGGCAGCTCCTCGTCTTCTAATGATTCAACTGCTTCTCTGTTAGGTCAATCTCAAAGCCCTGCAACTGTTAGCGGCCACAGACCTTTTAGCGGCGTCGCTACAGTTATTGACGCCCATGGCATGCCAGTGACCGGTCCAAATCTCATGCACTAATATAAATTATCTTACGGCAGTCCGGTCGCGTTCGAGATGATCACGGTGCGGACAGCTTGGCCGGTGTGGAAAAGGCAGGGCTTCGTTCGATCCTAGGTTAATCGAGCTCTAGGCGACGGACTACGTGCGGCGGCAGGCTCGACACGGAAGCGATACATATCATAACCGGTGAGGGGTTCCGCAAACTCAAGCGGGTTGGGCTTGGAAGCGTAAAGGGCGACCTTATCGAGGACGCGAATTTGGAGGTGAGGAGCGGCGCGATCACCCGGCATCGAATTTCGCCGCGATACGCGCGCGCAGCCGCTCGATGGCGGCCCCCGCCCGCCGCTCAAGCGGCAAGCCATTGCAGTCCTTGGCCTCCATCACGCGGCTTATGCTGTTGGTAAGAATAACCTCGTCCGCCGCGGCAAGGTCTTTGACGTGGAGCGAATTCTCGACCGGTACCAACCCAGCCTGTTTCGCCAGGCAAAGCACGAGCGCCCGCATCGTGCCAGGCAATGCGCCGTCGCTTACGGGCGGCGTTTCCAGACGCCCCTCCCGGATGACGAAGACATTGGCGACCGTCGCGCAGGCGATGGTTCCTCGTGTGTTCAACATCAGCGCGTCGTCGGCGCCGTGCGCGCGAGCTTCCTGAAGCGCCAGCAAGTTGTCAACGTAAGGCAGCGCTTTGATGCGCGAGAGTGCCGAATGCTCGTTGCGCCGCGTCACTGTTGCGATATGGAGAGAAAGGCCAGTTTCGCACGCGGGCGGCATGGGCGATAGCGTCATAAGAATCGTTGGGCGAGGCGCCTCGGGCGGGGCGAGACCGCGCGGGCCGGCTCCCCTGGTTACGGTTACGCGCAAGACGGCGCAAATTGCTTCCTCGGCGGCGAGAAAATGCGCGATGCCGGAGCGAAGCTTAAAGAGATCGACCGCCCCGGCAAATCCCAGAACTTCGAGACCGGAAGCGAGCCGATCAAGATGCGCATCGAGATCGAAAACCCGCTCCTTATAGACCGCCATCGTCTCGAACAAACCGTCGCCGAGCAGAAGACCGCGATCGGCTATCGAGACGTGCGCTTCTTCCGGCATGACAATCCGGCCATCCTGCCATACGCGCATCATTGGCGCCCGATGTAGCCGAGAAAATTGCGAAGCATCCGATGGCCATGGTCCGTGAGGATCGATTCGGGATGAAACTGCACGCCGAATGTCGGATGCTCACGATGTTGCAGAGCCATGATCTCGCCTTCCTTGGACCAAGCCGTCGCCGCGAGCAAACCGTTTGGCTGATCAAGCTCCACGATCAGCGAGTGATAACGCCCGACACTGACCGGATTGGGCAAGCCTTCCAGAATAGTCGAGCCCTCGTGGCGCACAAAACTCGCCTCGCCGTGCATCGGGCGCGTGGCGCGGGTGACCCGCCCGCCAAACACCTGGCCGATACATTGATGGCCAAGGCAAATTCCGAGGATCGGCACGCGCCCGGAATACTCTGAAACGAGCCGCATCGACATGCCCGCGTCGTCCGGCGCGCAGGGCCCAGGCGAAATTACGATGGCTTCGGGTCTGTCGTGCGGAAGCAGCGCATCGTTGCGGACCACCAAGGGTACGGCGCCCAGCTCGCGGAGATAATTGGCGACCGTGTGCACGAAGGAATCGTAATTGTCGATGACGAGAATCACCTCGCGAATGCCTTTGCGCCGAAAGCCTCGAACATCGCCCTCGCTTTGTCCAGCGTTTCGTCATATTCGGAGGCGGGATCGGACGCCGTGACGATCCCCCCGCCCGCCTGCACGACGCAGGTGCCGCCGCGAAAGCTCGCGGTGCGGATGACGATGCTGGTGTCCATGGTGCCATCGAATCCGATATAGCCGATCGCGCCGCAATAGGGGCCGCGCGCATAGCCCTCCATTTCGGTGATAATTTCCATCGCGCGAACTTTTGGCGCGCCGGTGACTGAACCGCCGGGAAATGCCGCGGCCAGAACATCGGCCGCGCCCTGCCCTTCCCGCAGACGCCCGACGACGGACGAAACCAGATGATGGACCGAGGCATAGGTCTCAAGGCCGCAAAGCCGCGGCACTTGCACCGAGCCGGGCACGCAAACCTTCGAAAGATCGTTGCGCAAGAGATCGACGATCATGACGTTCTCGGCGCGATCCTTGCGGCTCTCGGTCAGCGCCCGCGCTTGCAGGGCGTCGAGGACGGCATCCGCGAAGCGGCGCCGCGTGCCTTTGATCGGCCGGGTCTCGACGCGATCGCCCTCGACCTTGAGAAATCTCTCGGGCGAGGCCGAGGCGATGACGAAATCGGCGTGGTCGAGGTAGGCTGCGAAAGGCGCCGGATTGAGCGTGCGCAAGCGGCGGTAGAAGCCAAAATGATCGAAGTCCGGCGGCACCGGGGCTTCGAACCGCTGTGCCACGTTGGCCTGAAAAATGTCGCCGGAGAGAATCCGCTCGATGACTTCGCGAACCATCCGCTGATAGCTCACCTTCGTGAAATTGCTGGTCCAGCCCTCGAGCGGCATATTCTCCGCCGGGGGCACGACTGGGACGCGCCGGAGCCGCGCCTCGAACCAGCGCCCGCGCTCGATCGCACGCCGGCGGCGCGCCGGCCACTCCATCTCGGGCAAACCAGTTGAGAGAATAAACCCGCGCCTCTCGATCAAGTCGAAGGCAACGACCACATCGTAGAGTCCCAGGGAAACATCGGGGAAAGCGAGCTCGTCCACGGCGGGCGCCGGCAGGCGCTCCAGACTGCGCCCAAGCTCGTAGGAAAAAAGCCCAGCGGCGCCGCCCTGAAAAGGAGGCAATCCGGGCAAGGACGCCGTGCCATGAGCCGCCAAAATGGACTTCAAGCGCGATACCCAGTCGTTCTCCGCCTCACGGGCCTCGAACCGGGCGAAAGGATCGGTCGCGACAAAACTGTAGCGGCCAAGCTTCCTGTCGGCCATCGCGCTGTCGAGAAAGGTGAGATACGGCAGATCGCGAAGCGCGTGCGCCGCCGCCGGGGGATCGCAAAAATCGATTTCGATGACGTGCATCGAGCTTTCCTCGCACCCCCATCAAGCCGGAACGAGTGCTCTCCTGGTTGGTTCGCGCTGTGCAAGGCCGAATGGACGCGCCAAGACATTTGCCAATATGGCGAACCGGCGCGCCGCCGCCAAGCCTACCGCTCGCCGCGAGCGGCGGCGGGAAGCGCCCAACCGCCTTGTGTTCAATGAGTCAATGCCGCGACGCGCAAACTCCTATTTTTGCCCCGCACCGGCTTCCTTCGCGGGCACTGGCGGCGCCG
>JBATYB010000524.1:0-6840 GCA_049673825.1 Methylocella sp.
ATTCGAACCCGGCTTTCGCGGCGCCGCGTATGCGGCCCTTGAAGGCTTTCCGGAAGTTTGTTCGCTTGGGTGGCAACATGGTTCAAACTCTTGAAGCTTGCGCCGGGGCGCGATCAGGCGGCATCGCGTTCGCGCCGCCGCCGCTCTCCGCCGCCGCCGGAATGATCCAGTTCGGCCATTTTCTTGTCTTGTGCCATCGGATCGTGTTCAAGAATTTCGCCCTTGAAGATCCAGACCTTGATTCCGCAAGTGCCGTAGGCCGTGTGCGCCGTCGCGGTGCCGTAATCGACATCGGCGCGCAACGTATGCAGCGGCACCCGGCCTTCGCGATACCATTCGAGCCTTGCGATCTCGGCGCCGCCGAGGCGGCCCGAGCAGTTGATTCTTATGCCTTCCGCGCCGAGCCTGATCGCCGATTGCACCGCCCGCTTCATGGCGCGGCGGAAGGCGACGCGGCGCTCAAGCTGCTGGGCGATCGAATCGGCAACGAGGACCGCGTCGATCTCGGGTTTGCGCACCTCGACAATATTGATGAGGACTTCGGACTCCGTCATCTTCGCGACGATCTTGCGAATCTTGTCGATGTCGGCGCCCTTCTTGCCGATCACCACGCCAGGGCGCGCCGAATGGATCGTCACCCGGCATTTCTTATGCGGCCGCTCGATGACGATCTTCGAAATCGCCGCCTGTTTGAGGTTCGTCATGAGCGTGGCGCGAATTGCCATGTCCTCGTGCAAGAGCTTACCATATTCGGTCCTGCCCGCGAACCAGCGCGAATCCCAGGTCCGGTTTACGCCGAGCCGCAGGCCGATCGGATTGACTTTTTGTCCCATCGCTTTCTCCTTACGCCTGAGACGCGGCGGCGGCTTCCCTGACAACGATTGTCAGATGCGCGAAAGGCTTGCGAATGCGCCCGGCGCGTCCCCGCGCGCGCGGGCTGAACCGCTTCAGGATCATCGCGTTGCCGACATAAGCCTCGGCGACGACGAGATCGTCGACATCGAGATCGTGGTTATTCTCGGCGTTGGCGATCGCGCTTTCGAGGGTCTTCTTGACGTCGAAGGCGCTCCGCTTGCGGGAAAACTCGAGATCGGCGAGAGCCTTCTCAACCTTCTTGCCGCGGATCAACTGCGCCAAAAGGTTCAACTTCTGCGGGCTGACCCGCAGCATCCGGGCGACCGCCTTCGCTTCATTGTCCTTCAGCGCGCGCGGCGCTTTCTCCTTGGCCATGATCAGTCTCTCTCAGACTCGTTTGGCTTTCTTGTCCCCCGCGTGACCGTGAAAGGTCCGCGTCGGAGAAAACTCACCGAATTTATGGCCGATCATATCTTCGGTCACGGAGACCGGCACATGCTTGCGGCCGTTATGGACCGCGAACGTGAGACCGACGAATTGCGGCAATATGGTCGACCGGCGACTCCAAATCTTGATGATTTCGGAGCGGCCCGAATTGCGCGAACTCTCCGCCTTCTTGAGCAGATAGCCATCGACGAACGGGCCTTTCCAGATCGAGCGCGCCATGATCAGCCCTTCTTCTTGCTCTTGTGACGCGAGGTCACGATGAATTTGGCGGTGGACTTGTTGGTCCGGGTCTTTTTGCCCTTCGTCGGCTTGCCCCAGGGCGTCACCGGATGGCGTCCTCCCGAAGTCCTTCCTTCGCCGCCGCCGTGCGGATGATCGACGGGATTCATCGTCACCCCGCGATTATGCGGTCTGCGCCCGAGCCAGCGGCTGCGTCCAGCCTTGCCGAGTGAAATATTCATGTGATCGGGATTGGACGCCGCGCCGACGGTTGCGAAACATTGGCCATGGATAAGGCGCTGCTCGCCGGAGTTTAGGCGAACGATGACATAGCCCTCGTCGCGTCCCACGACCTGGGCGTAGGTGCCGGCCGAACGCGCCATGGCGGCGCCCTTGCCGATCTTCATCTCGATATTATGAACGATCGTGCCGACCGGCACATTGGCGAGCGCCATCGCATTGCCCGGCTTCACGTCGGCCTGCGCGCCGGAAATCACCTCGTCGCCGGGGCCAAGCCGCTGCGGCGCGATGATGTAGGAAAGATCGCCGTCGGCATAGCGTATCAGCGCGACAAAGGATGTCCGGTTCGGATCGTATTCGATCCGCTCGACCTTGGCGGGAATGTCGAGCTTGCGCCGCTTGAAGTCCACGATCCGGTAACTCTGCTTATGACCGCCGCCGCGAAAACGCACGGTGATACGGCCGTTGTTGTTGCGGCCACCGGTCGAAGGCTTCCCCTCCGTCAGCTGCTTCAGCGGCTTGCCCTTGTGGAGGCCGGAGCGATCGACGATGACGAGCTGGCGAAGGCTAGGGGTGACCGGTTTGAATGTCTTCAGTGCCATTGGCGCAGTCCTCGCAGAAAATCTCAAAGCCCGGTCGTCACATCGATCTTGTGCCCCTCGGCGAGGGTCACGACGGCCTTCTTCAAATCGGATTGGACGCCGGGCGTGCCTTTGAACACTTTTCGCTTGCCCTTGCGGATGAGCGTATTGACCGCTTCCACCTTGACATCGAAGAGCCGCTCGACCGCCGCCTTTATCTCGGGTTTCGTCGCATTTTTACGAACCTTGAAGATGACCTGATTTGCTTCCGACGCCAGCGTCGCCTTTTCGGTGATAACCGGGGCGACGATCACGTCGTAATGATGCGCATCGTGCGCGAGCTTGGTCCGGCTCATTTGAAACGCGCCTCCAAGGCATCGATCGCCGCCTTGGTCAAGACAAGCTTATCGCGGCGGAGAATGTCGTAGACGTTGATGCCCTGCGCCGGGAGGACGTCGATTTGCGGAATGTTGCGCGCGGCTAGGCAAAAGTTTGCCTCAAGCTCCTCGCCGCCGACGATCAAGGCGTTGGTCAAGCCGAGCTTGGCGAAACTTGCCTTCAAGGATTTGGTCTTGGCGTCCGCAGCGCGGGCGTCCGGCCACACGATAATCCCGCCATCCTGGGCTTTCGCGGAAAGCGCATGTTTGAGAGCGAGAGCGCGCAGCTTTTTGGGCAGATCATGCGCGTGTGAGCGCACGAGGGGACCGAAGGCGCGTCCGCCGCCGCGAAATTGCGGCACCCGCGCCGATCCGTGCCGCGCCGATCCCGTCCCCTTCTGCTTGTACAATTTCTTGCCGGTCCGCCAAATGTCCGCGCGGCCAAGCGTCCGATGGGTTCCGGCGCGGCGTTTGGCGAGCTGATAGCGGACCATCCGCGCGATCAAATCTCCGCGCGGAACGAGACCGAAAATAGCATCATCGAGGTCGATCGAACCGGCGACCTCGCCGTCGAGGGAGGTGATATCGATCTTCATGCGCCGGCCTCCGCCGCTTCCCCGGCCGCGCCGCCCGAAACAGCATTTGTCATGCGGTATTTGCCGGGCTTCGGTGCCTCTTTGGGAAGTGCCTTTTTCACGGCGTCGCGGACATAAATCCAGCCCCCGGCGGTTCCAGGGACCGCGCCCTCGACGAGAATAAGACCGCGTTCGATGTCAAGTTCGACAATGCGCAGGTTCAATGTCGTCACCCTCTCGGTGCCGAGGTGACCGGCCATTTTCTTATTCTTGAACGTCTTGCCAGGGTCCTGCCTGCCGCCGGTCGAACCATGCGACCGGTGCGAGATCGACACGCCGTGCGTCGCCCGCAAGCCACTGAAATTCCACCGTTTCATGGCCCCGGCGAAGCCTTTGCCGGTGCTCGTCCCAGTCACGTCAACGAACTGACCTACGACGAAATGATCCGCCGTGATCTCGGCGCCGACCGGAAGCAACGCGTCTTCTTCGACACGGAATTCGGCGAGCTTCATTTTAGGCTCGACCCTGGCGACCGCAAAATGGCCACGCTCCGCCTTCGATACATTCTTGACCTTGGCCCGGCCTATGCCGAGCTGGACCGCGGTATAGCCGTTGCGATCCTTGGTCCTCTGCGCCACGACCTGACAGCCACCGATCTTCAACACCGTGACCGGCACATGTTCGCCGGCGCCGGTGAAGACACGGGTCATGCCGAGCTTTTGCGCGATGACGCCTGATCGCATGGTGAAATTCCCTTATCGCCTCCGCACGGCGACGCGCCGCGTGAAGTTCATCTCCATTCAGAAAGCCCAGCATTCGCTAAAGCTTGATCTCCACATCGACGCCCGCGGCCAGGTCGAGCTTCATCAAAGCGTCAACCGTCTGCGGCGTCGGATCGACGATGTCGAGAACCCTCTTGTGAGTCCTGATCTCGAACTGTTCGCGCGATTTCTTATCGACGTGCGGCGAACGGTTGACGCAAAATTTCTCGATCTTCGTCGGCAGCGGAATGGGGCCCCGCACCTGGGCTCCCGTCCGCTTCGCCGTCGAGACGATCTCCTTCGTCGAGGAATCGAGGATTCGATGATCGAATGCCTTGAGGCGAATGCGAATATTCTGGCCGTTCATCTCATCAAATCCCTGTCTGCCGGCTGCGGCCCTTTGCCCCAACGGCTAACCCTAATCCTCGTTCTCCGGCATGCCGTAACCGAGTGGCGCCGGCAGGGAGACTCGCATATCCAATCATGCGAACGCGTGCGTCCGCGTTATTCCGTAATCGAGGCGACGACGCCGGCGCCGACGGTGCGGCCGCCTTCGCGGATGGCGAAGCGCAGCTTCTCCTCCATGGCGATCGGAACGATCAACTCGACATCCATCGTCACATTGTCGCCGGGCATCACCATTTCGGTGCCTTCCGGCAAGGTCACGACGCCGGTCACGTCGGTGGTGCGGAAATAGAATTGCGGCCGGTAGTCGGTGAAGAATGGGGTATGACGGCCACCCTCGTCCTTGGTCAGGACATAGGCTTCCGCCTTGAACCTCGTGTGCGGCTTCACCGAACCCGGCTTGCACAAGACCTGGCCGCGCTCGACGTCATCGCGCTTGGTGCCGCGCAAAAGCGCGCCGATGTTGTCGCCCGCCTGACCCTGATCGAGGAGCTTGCGGAACATCTCGACGCCGGTCACCGTTGTCTTCACCGTCGGCCGCAGGCCAACGATCTCGACCTCCTCGCCGACCTTGACGGCCCCGCGCTCGACCCGGCCCGTCGCGACGGTGCCGCGGCCGGAAATCGAGAACACGTCCTCAACCGGCATCAGGAACGGCTGATCGATCGGACGCTCGGGCTGCGGAATAGAGGCATCCACCGTATCCATCAACTTCAGCAGCGCATCGTGTCCGATCTCCGGATTGCGGCCCTCGAGCGCGCACAACGCCGAACCTTGGGTGATCGGAATATCGTCGCCGGGAAAATCGTACTTCGACAAAAGCTCGCGAACCTCGAGCTCGACGAGCTCCAGAAGCTCGGGGTCATCGACCATGTCGACCTTATTCATGAACACGACCAGCGCCGGGACGCCGACCTGGCGGGCAAGCAGAATATGCTCGCGGGTTTGCGGCATCGGGCCGTCCGCCGCCGAGACCACCAAAATCGCGCCGTCCATCTGCGCCGCGCCGGTGATCATGTTTTTTATATAGTCGGCGTGGCCCGGACAATCGACATGGGCGTAATGCCGCTTCTTGGTCTCGTATTCGACATGCGCCGTCGAGATCGTAATCCCGCGCGCTTTTTCTTCCGGCGCCTTGTCGATCTGATCGTAGGAGGTGTAGGTCGCGCCCCCCGTCTCGGCCAAAACCTTGGTGATCGCCGCCGTTAGCGTCGTCTTGCCATGGTCGACGTGACCGATTGTCCCGATATTGCAATGCGGCTTTGTCCGCTGGAATTTTTCCTTGCCCATCGTTCGGCTCCTCTAGGATTTATTCACCCGCTGCCTCAGGAGATCAGGCGTATTTGGCCTGAATCTTCCCGGCTTCGCCCGCCGGGACCTGTTCATAATGATCGAATTGCATCGTGTAGTTGGCGCGGCCTTGGCTGAAGGATCGCAGCTGATTGACGTAGCCAAACATATTCGCGAGCGGCACCATCGCATTGATGACGACCGCGTTGCCGCGCATGTCCTGCCCCTGGACCTGCCCGCGCCTGCCGAGGAGGTCGCCCATGACCGAGCCCGTGTACTCCTCGGGGGTAATTACCTCGACCTTCATGATCGGCTCGAGCAAGACGGACCCTCCTGTTCGCAGCGCATCGCGAAATGCCGCGCGCGCGGCGATCTCGAACGCAAGGACCGAGGAATCGACGTCGTGATACCCGCCATCGACCAATGTGGCCTTGACGTCGACAACCGGGAAGCCGGCAAGAACCCCCGACCCCATGACGCTGTTAATACCCTTTTCGACGCCGGGAATAAATTCCTTCGGCACCGTGCCGCCGACGACCAGGCTCTCGAAGCTCGAGCCCTTGCCCGGCTCGTTCGGCTCGAAGATAATCTTGACCCGGGCGAATTGGCCCGAGCCGCCGGTCTGCTTCTTGTGGACCCAATCGATCACCTCGCGCCGGGTCAGCTTCTCGCGATAGGCGACTTGCGGCGCGCCGATATTGGCGTCGACCTTGTAGGTGCGGCGCAGGATATCGACCTTGATGTCGAGATGGAGCTCGCCCATTCCCTTCAAGATTGTTTGCCCAGATTCCGGATCGGTCGACACCCGGAACGAAGGGTCTTCCGCGGCGAGCTTGGCCAAGGCGACGCCGAGCTTTTCCTGATCGGCCTTGGATTTCGGTTCGATGGCGATTTCGATCACCGGTTCCGGGAATTCCATGCGCTCCAGGATCACAGGCTTGTGGAGATCGCAGAGCGTATCTCCGGTCCGCGTATCCTTCAAGCCGGCCAGCGCGACAATATCTCCCGAATAGGCTTCCTTGATATCCTCGCGGTTATTCGCGTGCATGAGAAGCATGCGCCCGACCCGCTCCTTCTTGTCCTTGGTCGA
>JBATYB010000525.1:0-6711 GCA_049673825.1 Methylocella sp.
CTGCATGGGGTTCTCCTTGAGTCTCGAGCATCACAACCCGAGCTTCGGAGAACCCCTCCTTCAAGGCAACAATCTCATATCTGTTTGAGCGCGGTCAGATCGTGGCGCGCTCAAACGGCCTTCAATCCCGCTTGCGCGGAACGCTTTTCGGCGTCTTCCTTGCGTTCGGAATAGCGGCTCGTGAGGTAATCGGACACTCCGCGCGTCAAATAAGTAAACTTCAGCAACTCCTCCATCACGTCGACCAGGCGATCGTAATAGGGCGACGGCCGCATCCGCCCCGCCTCGTCGAATTGCTCATGGGCTTTCGCGACGGACGATTGATTGGGAACGGTGATCATCCGCATCCAGCGCCCGAGAATGCGGAGCTGATTGACCGCGTTGAAGGATTGCGAGCCGCCGCTGACCTGCATCACCGCGAGCGTCTTGCCCTGGGTCGGCCGCACCGCCCCGATCGAGAGCGGAATCCAATCGATTTGCGCCTTTATTATGCCGGTCATCGCGCCGTGCCGCTCCGGCGAGCACCAGACCTGCGCCTCCGACCAGGCGGAGAGCCGGCGTAGTTCCTCAACCTTGGGATGGCCTTCCGGCGCATCGTCCGGCAGCGGCAGGCCGCTTGGATCGAAGATGCGGGTGTCCGCCCCAAAGGCTTCGAGGAGACGCGCCGCCTCGAACGTCAAAAAACGGCTATAGGAGCGGCCCCGCAGCGATCCATAAAGCAACGGGACGCGGGGACGGCGGCCAAGCCGGGGTAGTTGTAACCCCTCGGCTCTCGGCTTATCGAATGCGGCCGGCGAGATATTGGCTAGCGCGAGAGGGTCAACCAAGGCGCTAACTTTCTGCCTCGAAAAGGGCTTTATCGTTCGATTGTCCGTAAGGCCCACGCGACTTCAAGCGGTTGCGACCCGGCGGCCGTGCTGATCGACGATGCGCTCGCCATCCTCCTTAAAAAATTCGCCTTGCTGCGGCGGCAAGAGGTCGATCACGAGTTCCGAAGGACGGCAGAGTCTTACCCCTTTTGGCGTCACCACGATCGGCCGGTTGAGGAGAATGGGATGCGCCTCGAATGCATCGAGCAGGGCGTCCTCGGCGAGGTTGTTGCCGTCAAGCCCCAATTCGCGAAAGACCGGTTCCCTATCGCGCAGCAGGGCACGCAGCGGGAGGCCCGCGCGGGCCGCGAGCTGGCGTATCATGACCCGCGCGGGAAAAGTCTTCAAATATTCGACGATATGCGGCTCGACGCCCGCGTTGCGGATGAGGCCGAGCGTGTTGCGCGACGTGCCGCAGCGGGGATTATGGTAGATGATGACATCCATTGGCGTCACGCCACATGTGGACGGCGGTTCGCCGCGCTCTCGGTCTGGCCACCGCCGCAATTCTCAGCGAAGAATAGCCGCATGCCGCCGGAACCCAACACAATAGCCCTGTTCGCTGTCAATAGACCACCTCTCGCGAAACTGTGTGCTGCTCCACCTCGTCACGCGTGGCAGTCGATTAGCGTAGCGTAAATGCATGCACGCCGCTACCCTTGCCGTCGAAGGAATTCCCCGAAGTGACGAACAGCATCTTTCCGACTGGAGTGGCTGCAGAATTTACCGACCCTGCCATAGGGAAGGTTTTGAGCAACGCTCCACTCCGTGCGTCATAAGCCTTTAGTGCTGGCGGCTCTATAATCGGAATAGGGCCGACTAATCCGGAGAAGACGACACCGTCACTTAGGGACGTCGCTGCGAAGCTATGATTTTGACGCTCTTCCCAACGGATACTACCGTTGTCGGCATTCAGCGCATGAATACTTGGCTCTTCAAAAACGTTGAGCGGATTAAGATCCGAGCTGCAGAGCCCGGTCTTAGTGAGTGGATTGCCATCATCACCAATGCCAGTAGCGCTGAAAATGTGCTGTCCATCGAAGGCAGCCCCACCATAGAAACCGCCGACGAAGCCGCCGAAGACCACATTCCTTGCCCACACGACTCGGCCAGTCAAGCGATCAAGGAGATAATATGTACCGTCCTTCCCGCCAATGCCTAAATTGCGTGAATTCGCCAAATCGATGATATTGGGGGAAGCACCAAAATCAAAGTCACAGGTGTCCGTCTTCCGTGGGCGAAATACCCATCTCAGTTGTCCTGTCTTTGATTCCAGCGCGATGACTGCCTCGTGATACGGCGGTGTCGCATCAAAATTACAGTCAGCTGTGCCGAAGAAAACAAGCCGGTCTTTGGTGTCAACAGCCGCCGACGACCATACGCCGCCACATCCCCGGTTATATGCGCCGACGACTTGACCCTGAATGTTCAATTTCGGGTCTACCTCAAAGCGCCAGCGCAGCTCGCCGGTGGCAGCATCGACGGCCTCAAATCCACCGCGGTAACCATTCACACCATCTACCGTATGTCCGACAAAAATAAGATCGTCGAAGATCGCGGGAGAGGAGAAGATCCGATTTGGGTCTTGAGCGTCTGCGGTGCAGTTGAGCTCGTCCGGATTACCACAAATCACCCGTTTCCAACTGAGCTTCCCGTCCCTTGCATTCAAGCTATACAGAGTCTTGCCAGCAGCGAAATGCACGTGGCCAGCAACGACCGCGGCCGAGGAGGTGATTAATCCTCCATCGGTGAGGGCGCGCGGTGGTGGCGGAGTCCCCGGCGGCAGACAGTGGGGGGGCACAGGGACGATCGAATTCTGGCAATCCACTTGGAATTTCCAGATAAGCGAGCCCGAATGGGCATCAAGCGCGTAGAAGTAGCCATCCCAAGAGCCAACATAAACAACCCCGTCCGCTACGGTCGGCGACGCGCTGACCGCATCCCCCGTCGTAAAAGTCCAAGCCAGCTGCAAGCTTGATACGTTTGAAGGATTGATCCGGGAATGCTCGTTGCTGAAGGTATGACGTAGATTCCGGCCGTACATCGGCCAGTCCTCTTCAGCATTTATCGGCCGGCCTTCTTGAGCATGCAGGTTCCCACTCACCAGCACAAACAAACTAAAAGCCGTCTTCGCCGCGGAAATTCCGAAACGCATTATGCCCTCCTATCTGACGGGCCGCCGGTTTCCACAATCATCTACTGTCGGTCGCTTGCACGACATCTGCCTTTCCCCTGGTGTGGACGATCTCTTGCAAAATCTTTATCGAAGCCAAACTGGCACAAAATTATCAGCCGGTCCATGGCCCTGGCCATAGCCTATTTGCCGGTGACAAGCAGAATTTTGCCCAAGTGCGAGGACGATTCCATCATCTCGTGCGCCTGACGTGCTTGCTCGAGCGGGAAAGTCGCGTGGATCACCGGCTTCGCCAAGCCCTTGTCCAATAGCAGCCAGATTTTTTCGCGAAGCGCGGCGGCGACCTCAGCTTTCTGTTGCACGCTGCGCGCCCGCAAGGTAGAGCCGGTCAAGGTCAGGCGGCGCAGCATGATTGGCCGCAAATCGAAATTCTCGACTGTCGGCGATTGCAAGAATCCGATCTGAACAAGACGGCCTTCGGGCGCCATCACCGACAGGTTCCTTGGCAGATAAGTCCCGCCGACCATATCGAGCACGACATCGACGCCATGTTTGCCGGCAACCTTTTGCACTTCCTCGACAAAATCCTGGGCCTTATAATCGATCGCGAAATCGGCGCCAAGCGTCTTGCAAAAGGCACATTTTGCACTCGAGCCGGCGGTGGCTATAACTCTCGCGCCCATCTGCTTGGCCAGCTGGATCGCAGTCGAGCCGATGCCGCTCGATCCGCCATGCACCAGAAACGTTTCACCCGGCGCTAGCTTTCCGCGCGACAAAACATTGTCGAACACGGTGAAATAATTTTCCGGAATGCCCGCTGCCGCGACAACCCCCAAAGGCTTCGGCACCGGCAGGCAGAGCAGCGCGTAAGCAACGGCGTATTCCGCATAGCCGCCGGAGCCGACGAGAGCGCAGACGTCGTCGCCTTCCCTTGGCGCGCTCACGCCTTCCCCGCGCGCGACCACCCGGCCCGCGATTTCGAGGCCCGGAATGGCGCTTTCGCCCGCAGGCGGCGGATAGACGCCTTGGCGCTGCAGGCAATCGGGACGATTGACGCCCGCCGCGGCGACTTCGATCAAGACCTGGCCGGGCCCCGGTTCCGGCACCGGCGCCTCGCCGGTCCTTATGACGTCGGGGCCTCCATGGCCTTCGAAATGAACCTGCCGCATCGTCAGCATGGTTATTTTCCGCGTTTGGCGTTCGCAACAAGAGGAAACGCACCCCCGTCACGCCGGTTTTATGTAGAAATAGACGGTCAGCACGAGGCCCACCGCGACGACGAAGCTTTTGACGATTTGCGCGGGCACCCGCCGCGCCGCGTGCAATCCGGCGTAACCCCCGGCAATCGCGCCAACCGCCACGACGATCGTCCATTGCCAATGGACGAGACCGGCAATGATGAAGGTGACAACTGCCGCCGCGTTCATCAGCACCGCGAGGAGAATTTTCAGGCTGTTCATCAGCCAAATGTCGCGGAGCCCAAAAAGGGTGAGCGCGGCGAGCATGAGAATGCCGATGCCGCCGCCGAAATAGCCGCCGTAGACGGCGACCAATCCTTGCGCGGCGAAAATGCCGGTTCGATTCAGCCGCAACTTCGTCGTGCCGGGGCGCAAAAAGTTCCCGCCTACAAAAATCGCCGTCGCGAAAAGGATAAGCCAAGGCACGATACGGCTGAAGACGGCTTGGGGCGTGACGAGAAGCAGGAGGCCGCCGATGAGCCCGCCGGCAAGGCTTATCGTTGCAAGGACAGGCACATTGACGCGGTTGTCGGCCGAGGCGGCGGCGAGACCGTCGCGCGCGGCGTAACCGGTCGCGATCTGGCCCGGGAACAGCGCGACGGTGCTCGACGCGTTGGCGTCGATTGGCGGCACGCCGGCGGCGATCAGCGCCGCGAAGGTGAGAAAGGAGCCACCTCCGGCAACGGCGTTGACGAAGCCTGCCGCGAACGCCGCGAGCGCAACGAGGACAATAATCATCGCTTGGCCGAATAATGAATAAAACGCTCATCCACTGTGGCCGAAACGTGTTTTATCTTCAATCTTAATTGTTTAAATGCGGCTAAACCCTGGGCGCGGCAAATCCGTCATATACCCCGTTCCGCTCCGCCGCGCGGTTCCTGCGCGGAAATGCCCGCGCTTTTCCTAAAAATCATCGCGTTTCGATCTACGGTTTTGAAGCCTCTCCCCTTTAGCGGGCGCCGCTGATCGCCGGCGAGGCGCGGATCGGCGACAACATCGGAAAAACCGCGCGGGCGATCAAGGCCATCGCTTGAAGCAGGCCGCGGGCTTGTTGGGAATATCGAGACCCACGATTCGCTTATGGAAAACACGCCGTCGCACTCAATGGGATGTTCCATTGAGCCATACCTGTGCCGAGCACGACATTGAGCGTTGCATTGACTTGATGGCCGCACCCAGGCTGGATAATGGAAGCCGTGAATGTTGGACTGCCCGGGCCGAGATAGAGATTTTGGGCATAGCTCTGCGCCGTCGTGGCGCTGCCGCCGCACTGGCTGGCATTCACCGAAAAGCAACGCGCCGCCCCTTCCACCGCATAATGCATGCTCGCCGCCGTGTAGACCACGACACTGGCGGACATGATACCGAGCAGGAGCATGAGGAAGGGCGGCAGTACCATGGCAAATTCCACCGCCGTGGTCCCGCTAACACTTGAATTTAGGCTCGGCCTCCGCATGGCAATCATGGTTCAACCCATCCGCATCCAGCTTGTCTTGCTGATCGAGGTTACCCCCGAGACGCTCATCACGCTGATGAGTCCTGGGAATAATGGTTGATATTGGCAGGTCACGCCAACTTGGAGGTAGTCGGCGGGGCTTGCAGCCGCATTGCCCGCGGCGGCGCAATTCGCAGGCGGGCTGGACACGCTGCCGACGGATTGCAGAACATTCGAGGCGTTGACGCAACGGTAGTCCTCGGCCGGGTAACCGGACGCCAGCGAGACGGCTGTTCCGAGCGTTGTAGATTGGATCGCTGTCGTGATCGCGTTATTCAGCCCCGGACAATTTACCGTTGCCGGCAAAATGGAACCATTTGCATCGTGACAGGTTTGCCAGGCTGCCTGGGCGCCGACCTCGGCGGCATTCTCCACTTCCATCCGCCGGTACGCGTAAAAGCCGATATCGACCGCGTTGAGGAGCCCGACGACAAGCAACAGGCCGGTCACCCCGAATTCGATCCCTGCAACGCCCCCCGCGCGGGCGCCGAACAGGCGGAGCTTTTTGGAAACGGATGCCGCGGTCCGAATATTTGCCATTGCTCTTCCCCGCATCGGGATCAGTTAACCAAGGTTCCGCGATACCCGCCCGTTGGGAGGGCAAGCCCGGCGGCGGAACATCCTGTGTCGTTGGCGAATATGTCACCGGTGCCGTTGATCCTCATGTCCGCGACGACCATGCCAAAACAGGCTGTTCCGTTGCTCGCCTTGCTGACCGCGCCGCTTAAGGTGACGATGGAATTTGGCAGATAGACCATGCCGCTGATGTTCCAGGTCGGGCTGTTGCCGGCCGCGGAAATGTCGAGATTGGCCCCTTGGTCGGTCAGGTTTGGGTCCTGGTAGAGCGCCATGCCGCTCCACGCGCCGGAGGCCGGCGCGGCGATGTCCAAGGTGCCGCCGCCGCTCGGGATGTAATTATAGGCCGAACTGTTGGTGCCGGTGAACACGACAGTCAAGCCCGAGCCGCTCGTGGTC
>JBATYB010000526.1:0-5379 GCA_049673825.1 Methylocella sp.
CATCCACCACGGGCTCAGAACGTGAAACATCACGGAGCCGACCACGACCAAAACCAGGATAAGCGCGAAGGCTATGGCCATCCCTTATTCATCCTTGCCTCGAAGGGGCGCCGCTATGAATTTCCACGTCGAACCAGCGATCGTCAGGTTTTGGGTCGAGCGGCGGCTTCCGCCTGAGGCCATGCTTGCCCGCCTCATGCCCAAGCTGCCGCTAAATGTCGCACCTTGGATCACGTCTGGCAATTGCGCAAAATGTCGCCGCTCCGCCTTTTGACTCCAAATCATGCGCCGTGGTGATTATTTCGGCAACGCACCGCATTTTCTCCATGGACCGGACCGATTGCTGCACACGGCGCGGCAATATTCATGCCGAGTTTGCTTCCCTGCTCTCTTGCTCGGGAGCCGGCGGCCGCCGAACGGCGCACGCGCCGGGCTCTCGATTTTTTTCCGGCCAGCGGCCCTGCGCGATGGTGGCCCGCGGAAGCGCTTTGATACAAGCATTGGTGGATGAATAGCAAGCGTTGGCGGATGAATAGAGTGCTGGCTCTATTTCTCCCTTACCCTGTCATTTTCCGTGACCAGGACGGAGACAGGCACGCCGGGGATTACTTGACCGTGGCATCGATCAATCGAACCTGCTGGGGCGCGGCGGTGTTGATTCCGCCGACGACATGCGGATGGCCGGGGACGCCCATATCGGCGTCGATCTCGATGGTGGCGCCATCGGCTCCTGCCCAACGCCCGGTCCAATCCGAAAAGCGCAGATCGGATGGCGGTCCGAAGCGCCGCAGCAGACGATGATAAAAGTCATGCTCGGGCAGTCTGAACGAGTCGATCACGATTTTCCGGATGCGGCCGTCCGGTGCAAACTGGACGCTGACCTTGCGGCCGTCGTTCAGCTCCGCGCGGACGAGATCGGCATCGAGCTCGACGCCAGACCCGCCGGATCGATCGATGGCGGCTTCGATTTCGGCGCGGCTCATGTCGAGGCGGAATCCCAAGACATCGGAATGACGGGTCAATAGCTCGGCCAGGATGAAAGGACCCTGGGCAGGGTCCGCCGAATCATGGGCGTTTAGCTTGCAATAATAGCGAATATAAATAATGTCGCCATAGGGAAGAGACAGAATACTTTCGTGGCATTCCTTTTCTTCGCCACGCAATGGAAAGAATAATGTCCGCAAATTAGCGTATAGGCACTGCAGGTCGACGTATTCGCCATAGACGACGCCCTCAACCCGAGTTCCATGTTTTGACTGCTCCCAGGGCGGCTGGGTCTGATCATCAATGTACGCATAGGCCTCCTTCACTTTGCTTTTCGAGGAATCGCCCGGCTAAACCGCCGGGCATTCAACGTTACGAGCGAGCGCCGGAACGCAGCTCAACAAACCAAAAAGAAGAGCAAGCGGCACGCGATTGAACCGGCGGTGATCCATCGTCGCAGCGGCCTTTCTCGCAAAAATTATCTGCGGATGACGGAAAACTGGCCCGCGCGATAACCACGTCCCGATGCAGGCTCGTCGAATGGAAGGGTGTGCGCTCGAGCTGGGAAATACTCGGACTGATCGACGACAACTATTCCATCCGTGCTTCCATCATCGTCGACATGGGGACCGAGGCAGATCGCGGCATGGTTGCCACTTGCCGCGTTGCCGTAGCGGCCGTTCACGAAGGTGGCAACGGCCGTTCCAGGCGGGATGGTCCCCGCGTTTTCGGGCGTGACCGGATCGCCCTCCTGCCATTGCGAGGAATGCGGAAACTTCGGAATTACCTCCCGCACCAGCGAGACGCATTCCTTCTCGTTGCCCGGCTTGACATCCGTGGGCTGAAGCCAGCCAAGCGTTTTGAGGTTGTCCTGTGGCTGGTCGAGTATGTCATCTTCGCTCAATTTCGTGGCGTAGCCTTGCGGGCTCGCATCCCCGGAACTCGTCGCGTCCATCTCCGCCGTGGTGAATTCTCCGCCCGCAGGGCCGGGGCCGAGATGATAGGGGTTGAACTTCGCCAGGTCGCCGTTGGGCAGCAAATGCCGCAGCACCTCCGCCGCCGGGGCGCCGTCGTCAAGCATCGCGGCGGCCTTCTTCATCCGCGCCCCGGCGCCCTTGTCCGGCAACGCCGGAAACTGCAATTGCACGAGAACGATCGCGGCGAGCGCATGGTCGCCTTGGTTCAATGCCTTGGCGAGCGCCGCCAACCCGTGCATCCGCGAGCCGAGATCGACGGCAGTTTTGTACCCGGCCGATAGGATGGTCTCCAGGGCACGCTGCGGCAGGGGCGCGAAATCGCCAAAATTATTTTTTGTCAAAAGCGCCACGCCGTCGCCAACGAACGCCCCAAGCGCGTCGAGACAAGGATGCAACCCACCCCGGCTGGCCAGCTTGAATTCTCGAATCGACGGTTTCGTCGCTTTTCGTCCCGCGCGTAGCCCAAGGAAGAGAAAACCGGCCGTAGCACGAACATTTATGGTTTTCTACACTCCCTGGGCCAACGGATTTCACCCAATCTTACACAATCTTAGGCGAAGCCCCGGTCTTTCCGCATCCGGCGCGGCCTCTTGCCCCCGGCTCGCCGCGCTCGTGCATCGCCGCCCTTGCGCCGCTCGCCGCAAGCCCATAGATGGAAACGAATAAACCCTTCCCCTCCAACCGGCCGCGCCTGGCGCGTTTCTTGAGAGCTTTTCATGCAAGATCATCCGTCCGCGCGGGAGGGTTTTCACGCAACCACCATCATAATGGTCAAGAAAGGCGGCCGCACGGTCATCGGCGGCGACGGCCAGGTTACGATCGGGCAGACCATCGTCAAGGGCAATGCCAAAAAAGTTCGCCGGCTCGCCAAGGGCGAAGTGATCGGCGGCTTTGCCGGCGCCACCGCCGATGCCTTCACCCTGTTCGAGCGTCTCGAAACGAAGCTCGAACAATATCCGGGCCAGCTCATGCGCGCCTGCGTGGAGCTCGCCAAGGATTGGCGCACCGACCGCTATTTGCGCAGGCTCGAGGCGATGATGCTCGTCGCCGACGCCGAGGCGGCTCTCGTTCTAACCGGCACCGGCGATGTGCTCGAGCCGGAGTCCACCGGCGATGGCAGCGTGATGGGGATCGGTTCCGGCGGCAATTATGCGCTTGCCGCCGGCCGCGCGCTGCTTGCAACCGGTCTCGACGCCGAGGCGATCGCCCGCCGCGCGCTCGAAATCGCGGCCGGCATTTGCGTCTATACCAACGACAAGTTCGTGCTCGAATCGATTGCCTCGAAATGACTTTGCGGCAACAGGAAAGCCTCAAATGACCGATTTTTCTCCGCGTGAGATCGTCTCCGAGCTCGATCGTTTCATCGTCGGACAAAAGGATGCCAAACGCGCCGTGGCGATCGCCCTCCGCAACCGCTGGCGCCGCCTGCGCCTCGAAGGCGCGATGCGCGAGGAGGTGCTGCCGAAGAACATTTTGATGATCGGGCCGACCGGTTGCGGCAAGACCGAGATTTCCCGCCGTCTCGCCAAGCTCGCGGGCGCGCCTTTTCTAAAGGTCGAGGCGACGAAATTCACCGAGGTCGGCTATGTCGGCCGCGATGTCGAGCAGATCGTCCGCGACCTCGTCGAGACCGCGATCACGATGATGAAGGTAGAAAAGCGCAAGGCGGTTCATGCGCGCGCCCAGCTAGCCGCGGAGGAGCGGGTCTTGGACGCGCTCGTCGGAACCAGCGCGTCGGCGTCCACGCGGGACAGCTTCCGCAAGAGGCTGCGGGCGGGCGAGCTCGACGACAAGGAGATCGAGATCGAGATCACCCAAGCCGCGTCGGCGATGCCGATGTTCGAATTGCCGAACATGCCGGGCTCGGCGATCGGCGCAATTTCGATCGGCGATATTTTCGGCAAGGCGCTCGGCAATCGCGCAAAGCCGCGGCGCACCACCGTGAAGGACGCCCACGCCCCCTTGATCGTCGAGGAAAGCGACAAGATGATCGATCAGGACCAGATCGTTCAGGAGGCGATCCGCGAGGTCGAAAACAATGGAATCGTGTTTCTCGACGAGATCGACAAGATTTGCGCGCGCGAGGGGCGTGGCGGCGGCGATGTCTCGCGCGAGGGCGTGCAACGCGATCTGCTTCCGCTCATCGAAGGCACCACGGTCGCGACCAAGCATGGCACGGTGAAGACCGATCACATTCTGTTCATCGCCTCGGGCGCCTTCCATGCCTCGAAACCCTCGGATCTATTGCCCGAATTGCAAGGCAGGCTGCCGATAAGGGTCGAGCTCTCGCCCTTGAACGAGGACGATTTCCGCCGCATCCTCACCGAAACCGAGGCCTGCCTCATCAAGCAGTACGAGGCTCTTCTGCGCACCGAAGGGGTCGACCTTGCGTTCACGCCGGACGCGATCAACGCGGTGGCGCGGATCGCGGTGCAGGTCAATTCCTCGGTCGAAAATATCGGCGCGCGACGGTTGCAGACGGTGATGGAGCGCGTCCTCGACGAGGTGAGCTTCACCGCGTCCGACCGGTTCGGCGAGACGATCGAAATCGATGCGGCGTTCGTCGAGAAAAACATCGGCGACCTCGCGAGGAACGCGGATCTGAGCCGGTTTATTCTTTGACGTTCGGGGAAACCATTCGCATAGGCTCGTTTGCCGCTGTTGCGGACAGAAGTTCGCGTCGCGCGGTTTTTAATCGCAAGGAGTTCGTTCCGCATGGCAAAGTTCGTCGAACGGGTTTTTTCCGGCGTGCAGCCGACCGGGAATCTGCATCTTGGAAATTATCTCGGCGCGATCGCGAAATTCGTCGAGTTGCAGAAATCCCACGCCTGCATCTATTGCGTCGTCGATCTTCACGCGATCACGTTGCCGCAAAAGCCGGACGAATTGAAGGCGAGCATTCGGGAAGTGACGGCGGCCTTCATCGCGTGCGGTATCGATCCCGAAAAACATATCGTGTTCAACCAGAGCCAGGTTGGCGAGCATGCCGAGCTCGCCTGGGTGTTCAATTGCGTGGCGCGCCTCGGCTGGCTCAATCGCATGACGCAATTCAAGGAAAAAGCCGGCAAGGACCGCGAGAACGCCTCGGTTGGGCTTTATGCCTATCCTTGCCTGATGGCCGCCGATATTCTTGCCTATCGTGCGACCCATGTCCCGGTCGGCGAGGACCAAAAGCAGCATCTCGAACTCGCCCGCGACATCGCCCAAAAATTCAATCTAGATTTTGCCACCGCGATCGCGGGGCTCGGTCTTGGCGACGCGTTCTTCCCTTTGCCCGAGCCGCTGATTCAGGGGCCAGCCACGCGGGTGATGAGTCTGCGCGACGGCGCCAAGAAAATGTCGAAGTCGGACCCGTCGGACTATTCGCGGATCAATCTTTCCGACGACGCTGACACGATCGCCCAAAAAGTCCGCAAGG
>JBATYB010000527.1:0-1635 GCA_049673825.1 Methylocella sp.
TTGATGGTTCATGCCGATGCTTCGTCGCAAGGGGAGGCCTCGATGTCAATTGCCATGACGCAGGCTCACCCTTAGCCTGCATTTTGCTTGATTTGCATCGGCGGCCTTGCGTAAGCCGGCGTACGAACGCCGTAGCCTTGGCCACGCAAAATCCGCATTTGGCCGATGGCTATCGATGATGCCGCCGGTGGGGCTGGCCTCCCGTTCGCTTTGCTCCCGGCCCTCCTCATAAAGCGCGGGATGGATGCGATCCAAGGCGCCGTCGCAGGCTCCCAAGGCGAGATCGTCGAAATGCGTGCCGCGCGGCGGCAGGTGTTTCAAAATCGCCCGCCACCGGCACCCGTGCGCACAATATCCATGACTCTCCGCAATCTTTGCTTGCAAAGCTTGCTTCGCCAGTTCATCCACTCCCGCCCATCGACGCGACACTTGTTGCCGCCGCGCTTAGCGGGCGCGATCATCGGACCGGCATACCCCTCCGCAAACTTTGCTTGCAAAGCTTGCTTCGCCCATTCGTCGCCGGTCAGGTCATTGGGGCAGCGCAATTTGCGGCGGTCGCACTGCCGGCGGTTCTTCGCCGTCCACATCGGGGACCTCCCCGAATCGGGTCACCCCTCTTGAATCACCAATGATTCAAAAGATTCAAGATATTTGCGGACAGGATCTTAGCCGCGCCGAGCTATTGTTTCCTAACCGAGGCCACCGCATCAATATTCAGAGCAAGCCCTTCCCGCCGGGGCCGTAGAATAGCTGCCATGACAACCGGCGCCGCTCTCCGGAATCCATTATTGTAAAGGGCGACTCGAAAAATATCCCCTTATTGTGGAATGACCGGAGTTCGAGCTCGCGGCGCGGTAGATCATTCAATCCTTGGCCCCTCATCGAGGCTGCCTGAAGCCGCCCCCGGTTTCTCAGGGGGTGGCTTGATCGGCGCAGCGCACGCGACCCGACGCGGGGGCGCCGGTTCGCCCGGCCGCGGCCGCCATCCTTTCGAGACAGACGAAGTGGCGCATGCCGGAGGCTAGTTTCGTCATTTCGATCTTGCACCGCGCGCGGACGATGCCGATGGCGCGCACGATCCCGGCTCCCATGCCGTTCTTTTGATCGCTAAATACATGCTCGACGCGGGCGCGCACCTTCGTGCGCGCCGTATTGGCGGCCTTCTGCGCCTCACCGGGTTTGCGATTGTGAGAGGCCCTGCGATGAACCCGGCTGTTCAGGCCGCGCTTAGCGAGCTTTTCCCCGATCTCATCGGCTCGCGACAGGCGCGGCCGCCCTCCGCTTGACGGAACCTTTGGCTCGCTTCGCCCACACGTCCGAAGCCGTGTTGCCCGCATCGAGAACATCTTCGAACTTTTGCTTGTCGCGCACGCTCGCGTCGCTCCCCACGTGACGGCGCACGAGTTTGTGCCTGCGGTCGACACCGATATGGTTTTTGTAACCGAAATACGAGCGTTCATGCTTCTTCGTCCAGCGCGCGTCCTTGTCCTTCTGGCGGTGTCCGTCGTCAGAGATTTTGGGACAAGGAGCGGCTTAAATTAAGAGAGTCTCTGGCTCGTCTGGTTTGTAATGTTATGCGATTTGCCGACGATTCAGCAAGCGGCGGTTGGCGATTGTCTGTCGTTTGATCCTTTC